>JAGVGV010000232.1 GCA_020056895.1 Deltaproteobacteria bacterium | reverse complement strand
TCAGGGCCGCCACGGCCGCCTGGTCGTTGAACAGGGCCGGCACTCCGCCGCCTTGACGGGCCACGTCCACGGCCCGCCGGGTGAATTCCTTTGGAGTCCCCGGATGCAGGCGGGCCTGATAGTTGGGTTCGCGCAAATTCGCTTCGGCCATGACCTCGAGCAGAAGATAGCTGAGTGGATTGGTGGCGTCCCGGCCCGCGGAGTCCGTTCCGCCGACAATGGCCGCCTGGGCCGTCAGAAAACCGCCGTGGTACCGTCCGGTCCGTTCGGAGATCATATGGATGTGTTCCGCCGTTTTAGCGGAAAAACATAGGAGGATATCCTTGGCCCTTTCCGGAGTCAGAGTCCCGGATTCGATATCCCGCCGGTAATACGGATAGAGATATTGATCCAGACGGCCCAGGGAGACCGCCGAATCAAAGCCCTCGAGGCAAACGCCCAAGTGGGTCAGCCAGAGGCATTGGACGGCCTCGTGAAAAGTCGCGGCCGGTTTCCGGGGAACCCGCCGGCAGATACGGCCGATTTCGGACAACTCGGCGGCGCGGACCGGATCGGTCTCGACGGCGGCCAAAGTCTCGGCCTGAGTCGCCAACCGTTCGGCGAAGACGACCAGCCCCTCGAGGGCGATGGCGGCCGCCCGGCGCCACGGCTGGTCTTTTTCCCTCGCCAGTTCGAGATATCCTTCCACGCCCGATCGAATCATCCGGCCGTAATTGGGCAGAAAATGACCGATCCCGGCCGCTTCGTTGATGAGATAATAGACCGGCCCCAGTTGCTCTTTGGTGTAGCGGAGAAAGGTGCGCAATCCGGGCCAGGGAGCCTTGACCACCATGTTACGCGGCAGCCAGTATGGCAGGACTCGACCAAGAAGCCGCAGGCGATCAGGCCAGGATATCTGGAAGGGGGCCGTCTTGCGGCGGTCGATCCATAACAAGTCCTGACTCATGAAACAACTGGCGAGTTCCGGATGCATGATGGCGCATTTGCGCTGATCTTCCCGGCGCCCGCCCACGTTACCCACGATCAGTTCATCCGGGTGGATCAGGGCGGTCTTGTGGGCCATGAGGTGGCGGAACGCCCGGGCTTTGCGGACCGCCAGAGGCTCCGAAGGGTCGTCGTGGCGCCGGAAATAGTCGGTGATCAGAAACGCCCGCTCCGGACACAAATGGATCGGCCCGCCCAGCAGTTGGGCCTTGATGCGGGCGAAACGCGGGGAGGGGCCCGGTTGGCTCCCATTGGGCGTTTCCAAGGTTGCCTTGGCCGGTGAAGAAGCCATGTCCGTCTCCGATGGGAAAGGAAAAAAAGCCGCCTGTCCAATGGTCCTTTATATCACGGAAGCCAAAAATCGGAATTTCACTTCAGAATATAAATCCTTCCCGTGGCGGGTTCCAGTGCAATACCGTTGGCGCCATATAAAATAGGAAGCATTACGCCCAAAATGCGGTCCGTCCGCCGGTTTTTAAAAGGAATACTAAAAACCGCATCCGCCTCGAGGCCAAAAGGATTGAAGCCGGGTGGGACAATCCGTTTCTCGCCAAGGCCATCAACTCGTAAAACCAAAAAACAAATGAAGTTGCCCTGAGCGGATTTGCGTCGCGGCCGGGAGGGGCGGAGGGGCATGCCTCGCCCGGCGCGTCGAAGCCGTTCCCCTTTCCGCTACAGCCCCAAGTACGCCTTTTTCACGTGGGGATTGTCCAAAAGGTCCGAAGCCCGACCTTCCAGGGCGATCCGGCCGTGTTCCAGCACGTATCCCCGGTCGCTCATGGCCAGGGAATGTTTCACATCCTGTTCCACCAAAACCACCGTGGTCCCCTGACGGGCCACTTCCTTCACTGTTTCGAAAATGCTTTTGATTAATATGGGAGCCAGGCCCAGGGACGGTTCATCCAGCATCAGAATCTTGGGCCGGGCCATCATGCCCCGGCCAATGGCCACCATCTGCTGTTCCCCGCCGGAAAGCGAGACGGCCAATTGGGATTCCCGTTCTTTCAGACGGGGCAGCAAATGATAGACCTGGGCCAGGGATTCGGCTTCGTGGGGCTGGGCCCGGCTGTTGTACGCGCCCACGCGGAGGTTGTCCAAAACGGTCATGAAGGTAAACAGTTTCCGGCCTTCGGGCACGTGTACGATGCCCTGGTCCACCACCTTTTCCGGCGGCAGCCGGTGGATGGGTTCGTTCTGGAAGAGAATTTGGCCCTTCTTGGGTTCCATGAGCCCCGAAATGGTCCGTAACAGGCTGGATTTCCCCGCGCCGTTGGCGCCGATGATGCTGACCACCTCGCCTTCTTCCACCCGGAGCGACAGGTCGAAGATCACCTGAACGTCGCCGTAATACACATCGATGTTCCGGACCTCAAGAAACGGCATAATCCTCTCCCAAATAGGCCTTGATGACGTTATCGTCCGCCGCGACTTCGGCCGGCGTGCCGTCGGCGATTTTCCGGCCGAAGTGAATCACCACGATCCGGTCCGACAAGGCCATGATGGCCCGCATGATGTGTTCGATGACGAAAATGGTGATGCCCGATTCCCTAAGGCGCTGGATGATGGCCACCATTTCGTCCACTTCGGTGGGCCGAAGGCCGGCCATCACTTCGTCCAGAAGCAAAAGGCGGGGATTGGTGGCCAAAGCCCGGGCGATCTCGAGGCGCTTCCGGTCCGAAATGGTCAGGTTGCCGGCCCGAACGTCTTTTTTATCGGCCAGATGGAGCAGTTCCAGAACCTCCATGGCTTTGGCCTCGGCCATGGCCCG
>JAGVGV010000181.1 GCA_020056895.1 Deltaproteobacteria bacterium | reverse complement strand
CCCTCGCACGGATAACTGGACCCCATGGCCTCACCCAAGATTCTCGCCGTTGACGATGACTTGAGCATGCGTGAATTCCTGTAGCTGATGCTCCGACGGGAAGGGTACGACGTTCAAGTGGCCAGGGACGGCCAGGAGGCTTTAAAGCGGATTCAAGCTGATCAATACGACCTGGTGGTTACGGACATCCGCATGAAGCCCGTGGACGGGATCGAGGTGCTCCGAGGCGCCAAGGCTGCCCAGCCCGAAACCGTGGTGATTCTCATCTCCGCCTTCGCCACCGTGGAAACGGCCGTGGTGGCTATGAAGGAAGGGGCGTACGACTACATTCCCAAACCCTTCAAGATCGACGATCTGAAAAGCGTGATCCGCCGGGCGCTGGACCACCGGACCCCCGAGGCCGAAAAAAAGGTGCTGGACGAAAAAGTAAGGGAGGGCTGCCATTTCGGGAGCCTGGTGGGCCTTTCGGGAACCATGCGGAGCGTGTACGATCTGGTCCGTCGGGCGGCCCAGACCAGCACCAACATCCTCATCACGGGGGAATCCGGCACGGGCAAGGAACTGGTGGCCCGAGCCATCCACGAAAACTCGCCCCGCCACGCCAACCGTTTCGTGGCCATCAACTGCGGCGGCATGCCGGAAAACCTGATTGAAAGCGAACTGTTCGGCCACAAAAAAGGCGCCTTCACCGGCGCCGCCGCCGACAAGCCCGGGCTGTTCGAAGTGGCGGATAAGGGTACCATTTTTCTGGACGAACTGGCGGAATTAACGCTTCCCATGCAGGTCAAACTGCTCCGAGTGGTCCAGGACAAGGTGTACCGTCCCGTGGGAGGGACCAAAGAGCATCAGTTGGATGTCCGATTCATCGCCGCCACCAACAAAAACCTGGAACAGGAAGTCATGGGGGGCAAATTCCGGGAAGACCTCTATTACCGGCTGAACGTCATAAATATCCATATGCCCCCGCTTCGGGACCGCCGGGAGGATATTCCCCTTTTGGCCCAGTTTTTCCTGGATAAATTCACCCGAATCATGGAAAAGAACGTTCGCAAGCTTTCCGCCTATGCACTGGATATTCTTTCGCAATACCATTTTCCCGGAAACGTTCGGGAACTGGAAAACATCATCGAACGGTCCGTGGCCCTCGAACAGACTAATATTGTCCTGCCCGAAAGCCTGGCCCTAGCATCCTTTAAACAAGCTCCCAATTGGGCGCCTCCACCGACCCGTCCTGTTACGGTTCCCGTAACCATTCCGAATAATCGATATGTTCCACTTTCGCTCCCGTCCGAGGTTTCACGGCCTCCCTTCGAGTCATTAGGGTTGCCTCCCGGCGGCCTGGACGCCGCCCTGGCCGAAATGGAAAAGTCGATTTTAATCCAGGCTCTATGGTCCGCCCGAGGCCAGCGGCAAACAACCACCGAGCTATTGCGGACCAACGTTCGGGGGCTTCGGTACCGATTGGCCAAACACGGCCTTCAGGGTTTGACTTTGAGCCAGATCGAGGAACGCCGGCGGAAAATCGAGCTGGAACCCCTTCCCGAAGGCCCCCTTCGGCCGGATTGGCCGGAAAACGGCCTGGATATCGAACAAGCCCTGGAAACGGCCGAACGCCATTTCATCCAACAGGCTCTCCAACAGGCGGATGGGTCCAAGACCCGGGCGGCGGAACTTTTAGGGATCACCTTTCGCTCCTTCCGGTATCGGCTGGCCAAAACCGAGCCCGGCTTGTGACACTTTTGGGCATCCCGCCAATATTCGTCACCCGCACATATCCCCGGTCGATAACACATGGAAAAATCATTCTATTTCATATGGATAAACGGATTGATCGGGCTGGCGGAATGGGTAAGGAATCCTCATGGCCGAGGGCTTTTTCTAGGGAAAAGCGTGAATAGCCTGATTGAAATGGACGAAAATAGTCCGGGGAAAAACGACTGGAACATTCACCGCCCCAAGGGTGTCCGGACTGACAAAGACCGTCGGCTTGGGAAAAATAGCGCAATCCTCCGATGGGCTTCTTCGAAGAAAATACATTGCAATTCAAATAGGTTGACCACCCGGTGCCGATCGCGTCCGGACCAATACGGGTTTGGTATGGTCCTTGCTTTGTATTCTCGCGAAACGTGAGGCGCACCTCCTAATGGAGGCGCGGCCCCGGGCTGCCGGGGTGGTCCCGGGGCCAAAATCACCCTTTTTTTCCTTTCAAGGAGGGAAAACGATGAGGAACCGTAAAGGCTTTACCCTGATCGAATTGATGATCGTCGTGGCGATCATCGGCATCCTGGCGGCCATCGCCATCCCGCAGTTCGCCCAGTACCGCGTGCGGGCCTTCAACTCTTCGGCCCAGAGCTTCCTGAAGAACCTCGGGACGGCGGAAGAAGCTTTCTTCGCGGACGGCCGTAACCGCTACGTTGCCTCTACCGCCAGCTTGGTTTCCCTCGCCGGCCTCAAGACCCAAAGCGGCCTTACTTCGGTATCGTTCAACATCAACGCCACTGGCTCCGCTTACTGGGCCAATTTCAAGCACGCCCAGGGCGACAAAACCTACCGGATTTCCAGCCGGGGTGGTGGCGTCACCACCAACTAGTCGAATTTCGCTCGACGATCGAGACGGCCTCCTCGGAGGCCGTCTTGTCATTACAAGACCCAAGGCCTTCGGGCATCCGACTGTGGAAATATTGGAAACTTGGCGGCATCATTTTGTAATTTGGAAAAATTTTGCGTACCAGGTTAGCCTTTCCGTCGATGAAGCCCTTCGTGGCACAGCCGAAATTTCATACGCATTATCCGTTGTGGACGCCTGAGCGTTCGTCGGTTTGCGGAAAAATAAGGTAGCGTTCGGGGTATGAGCCCTTCGGAGTAGGTTTCCCGATGAAGGCAAACTACTGGCGATCTTGGATTCCTTCGCTCGGGATTGTCATCTTTCCGCTTCTTGTTGTATATGTCTTAACCGCTCTCCCATCACCCGGGGAAAGGGATAACCCCGAATTT
>JAGVGV010000192.1 GCA_020056895.1 Deltaproteobacteria bacterium | reverse complement strand
CGGGCCTGGGATTCGCCGGCGAATGCGGTCAAAAGGTTCTTTTCGGTGCGGGTTCCCTTGAGGCTAGGCATGAGTATCCTCCTTAATGCCTTTTTTATCGAGTGGTTGGATGGATGAGCGGCACGCCGGGCAGAGCCCCTGGAATTCCAGTTCGTACCCCAATATGTCGAAATCGGTCCGACTTCGGACGAGTTCGAGGAACTGAGGCATCGGTTCCAAGGGAGCGTCCACCACGCGGCCGCACTGTACGCAGCGTAAATGGTAGTGAAAGTTCAGGTTGCCGTCATACCGGCGTTGGGCGCCGGTATGTTCCAGTTTTTTTACCAACCCTTGAGCCGACAGCAGTTCCAGATTCCGGTACACGGTTCCCAACGAAATTCTGGGCATGCGTTCCCGAACCCGGCGATGGATTTCATCGGCGGTGGCGTGTGTGTGGAGAGACCGGACCAGTTCGAGGATCACTCGGCGCTGGTTGGTCATTCTGGATTTGGGTTCGGTTTTCAAAGGTCACCTATTGATAACAGGAACGCTTACTAAATAATAAAGCCACATTCTTCCCTGTCAAGGGACTCCCCGCTTTTTTTTTGATGCCCGCCGCCGGTCAGTGTTTGTTCCCAAGTATAGAGGGCCGCCCCCTTTTTCGCCAGGGGGAGACCGGAATGTGAATTTTAAAAAATAATTGGATCGTACGGCCTAGAACGGCGGACGGACCCACCGGGCGGAAGGTCGGCGCTCTAGAGATTGGTGATCTTGACGATAACCCCTTCCACCGAAACCAGCCCTTCTTTTTCGAACAATGGCCGGTGGATGGAAAAGAGAAAGGAGCGTTCGGTGAAATCGGGCCGCAACAGAGGCAGGCAGTAGCGTTTGAATTTGGCCAGCCCCAGGGTGTTGAGGACTTCCAGGGGGGCGCCGTCTATGCCGTATCGGGCGTCGAGGGCCGGGGACTTGAAGAAGCCTTCCCGAGGCGGGACTCGGTCCAGGATCGGCACCAGATCGATCTGATCGGTGGGAATCACGCCCAACAGGTGGATGTAGTTGGCCTGAAAGGGCTTGGCCCGCCCCACGGGCCGGTAAAACAGGGTCCCTAGGGCATCGAAGACGATTTCCTTATAGTTGCTGCCCAGGGTCCAACTGGCGGTGCGGACGTTTTGCGTGATGGCCACGTCATTCAGGCCGACCTTGAGATTGGTGGGGGCCATGGGGTTGGGCGGAGCATAGCCATCCTGCCCGGAAAGCCAGGGGAGGCCTCGGACCAGGTAGGCCATGTACCCATCAGCCAGGCCATCCCGTTCGGCGTTGCTTCGCCCAAGCTCCCCTTGAAGCTCGGTAATTTGGCGGGACAGCCCTCTTTTGCGGCGGGCGGCGTACAGCCGGTGGCAACGGCGGAAGGATTCCGGGTTTTTGTCCAGGTTCAAGGATTCGAAGGCCAGGTTGAGTTCCACCGTCCGATCGGCGTGGTCTTCCTGCTTTTCCGGGCCGCGAGCGCCGGCCCGATCCGGGTGATACACCTTCTGGAGGCCCCGATACAAGGTCCGGACCAGGGAATACAAGTCCCGCTCATTGAGCCGGGCCGCCATTTCGGCGGTCAACCCGAATACTTCAAAGGGGTTTTTCTGAGGTTCGCTCATCCAGCCGCCATTCCTTTTCCCTGGTTCCGGCCCAAAAAGAGTGATGATACTTCAAGCCCAGGAACAAGGCAAAAAGAATATGCCCGGCACGGTTCCGTTCATTCTCGGGGGGCGCAGCCGGAGTTTGGACGTCGTTGGAGCCTTGGCGGGCTTCAGCCTTCGGGCCTTCAACGGTCCGCTTTTCGCTGTCCGCTTTAAAGGACGGTTCCCGGGCCGGCCTTGCCAGCCTCAGGGAAATCCGGTAAGCTTCTACCGGGTCCAAGACGCGGGCCCGGCATCCCGGAAAGCCGTACCGGGCGTTTCCATACCCTTGAGGCGAAAATCGTTTTGGCATCTGGAATCATGGTCATTGGGCTTCAACGCCCCCACCGCCGCTGGTCCTTCTCCTGGCCTGTCCTTTCGTTGTTCATGGGGTTCATGGGTATTCTCATGGGGCTTCATCCGGCCGCGGCCCACGGGGGATTGGTCAGTGATCTGGGCGTGTTTTACCACGCGTACCGGGACCGGCAATTCACCAAGGCCCTGGGGGCGTTCGACCGCTTGTTGGCTCCGGACAATGATCTGGGCGACCGCGAAACCGCCCGGTTGCTCGTGGCACGGGGACTGGTCCGCGAACGGCTGGCCGACTGGGACAAGGCCAAAACCGATTACGACCGGGCGGTGGCTTTGGATCCCGGCCAGGCCTGGGGTTTGGCGGGCCGAGGCAACGTGTTGATGGCCAACGGGGATTTCCCGGGAGCCATCAGGGAATACGGCCGGGCTTTGGCCTTGGACCCCGCTTCCGCCGCGTTTCTGTACAAAAGAGGCAATCCCTTATTCCTGCTGGGCCGGTACGCCGAAGCGGCCCGGGATTACCAGGCCGCCCTGGATTCCCAAGCCGGCCACCGGTACGCCCGGTTGATGCTGGGCTTCGCTCGAACCCGGGCCGAAGGGAGTGTTTCGGGATCGCCGCATCCCGCCGACCTTCAGTCCGCATCCTGGCCCGACCCGGTTTTTTCCTTTCTCAATAATGGGTTGTCCGAAGAGCGGCTGCTGGCTCTGGCCGACGACCCCAATCCCATCCGCCGCCGGGAAAACCGCAGCGAGGCATTTTTTTATTTGGGCTTGATCCGGTCGGTCCAAGGGGATGTCCTTCGGGCCAGGGACGATTTCCGGAATTGCCTGAAGGAAAACGTGGTCTATTTCATGGAATACCAAGGGGCGCGGGTGGAACTGAGCCGGCTGGGGTCCGGTTCAGAAAAGCCCGTGGCCCGGGGAACCGCGCCGTAAACGCCCGATCTCTTCGAATCCCATTTTTTTTACCTTACCGGCTCGCGTCGGAAGCTCATACCGCCCAAACCTCGCGGCGCCAGCCCGGATGTTATAATAGTCAACGTATGCTATAATAGTTAAATAGATCGCAGGAGCGGTTCCAAGCGGCTCAACTTGATGTTAGGCGCGAGAAGATCGTTCTATTCGCCCGGGTTTTCCATTGGTCCTTTGGAATCACCTGAACATAAGAAGGATTTTTTTCCGAAAGGGAAAGGGCCGATCATGGCGGAAACGGGCTTCCCCCCGGAGGAGGACCGAGTGGCCGAAATGGCCAAAACCATGTGGGATATCCATGGTTTGTATGTTTCCGCCTTCGATGAATCCTTCCTATATAAAGCCCTGGCCAAACGCTTGGACGCTCGGCCCGGAGAAGGCGCCCGAGGTTATCTGGAGCGGCTGGCGGTTGACCAAGTTGAAGCGGAAGCGCTGTATCGTTCGCTCCTGGTTACATACTCCGAATTTTTCAGGGATCCGCTTGTGTTCGCCCTGCTGGAACAGCGGATTCTACCGCAACTGATGGATGAAAAGGAAAAATCGGGCCGGACCGAGCTTCGGGTCTGGTCGGCGGGATGCGCCGCCGGTCAGGAAGCCTGGTCCGTGGCCGTTCTTTTGGACCGGCTGGCCGCCCAGCGGGATCCCCCTCCGAAGTACCGTATTTTCGCCACGGATCAATCCGAGCCGGATTTGGCGACCGCCCGATCCGGGTTGTACGACACCGCGGCCCTTGGAAATATCCGCCTGCGCCATTTGGAAGAATGCTTCACGCGGGAAGGGGGGATGTACGCCATCGCCCCCGGAATCCGGTCGCAAGTGGATTTTTCGTTCTACGATCTTCTCGATTCGGATACCACCTGCCCGCCTTGCAGTATTTTCGGCGATTTCGATCTGGTTTTGTGCCGCAACGTGCTCCTTTATTACCGGCCGGATGGGCGGCGCCGGATTTTGGAAAAATTGCGGCGCGGGCTGGCTCCGGGAGGCTATTTGGTAACGGGTGAAACGGAACGGTGGGTGGTGGAGAGCCTGGGCGGGTTTCACGCGGTGGCACCGGCCATCAACGTATTCAAACGGGATTAACCACGGATGGTATGGAAAATCCATGGAATTTTCAATTCAAGAAGAAATCGGTAAAGGCATCCAGTGCGGGAACAACTTAGTTCATGAGGATACCAGTGCGCGGATTATCGGCGCCGGCATGACTGTGCTGAATGAACTGAAACCAGGGCTTGATGAAAAACTGTATGAGAATGCGTTGGTGATCGAATTGAAGGCCCGGGGTCACCAAGTCATCCAGCAAAAAGCATTCGATGTAGTTTACAAAGGATACTCGATCGGTAAGTTGGTACCGGACCTGATTATTGACGATCTCGTTTTGGTGGACACGAAAGTGGTAACATCGTTCAACGATAACCATTTGGCTCAAATGACCGGGTACCTCGCCATTACGGGGCTGAGGCTGGCGCTGCTACTGAACTTCAAATACGCCCAGATGAAATGGAAGCGGGTTGTCAGGTGAAGGGCTTCCACCACGGCCTCCATGTCGGACCAGTGAGGATGACGAAGCGAAGCCCAAGACTTTTAACCACGGATTACACGGATATCACGGATAAATCCGTGTGGTGGATGCGCCGGTCCTTCGTGGTTATCAAATTTTTGGCTCCCAACCCCGAGGCCGGGTTGGGGAGGAAAAAATGGCGAAGCCGGGAACAATC
Organism: Deltaproteobacteria bacterium; assembly: GCA_020056895.1. Taxonomy (GTDB): domain Bacteria; phylum Desulfobacterota; class Desulfarculia; order Adiutricales; family JAGVGV01; genus JAGVGV01. The sequence goes on along the minus strand of JAGVGV010000192.1, from coordinate 12,413 downwards.
AGCCAGGGTCCGCACGGACGGATTGGGTGCATGGGCTTTCTTTCCTATCCGTGCCATCCGTGTCATCCGTGGTCATAAAATCTTAGGTTTCCGGCCACGTAGCCGGGCTTGGGAGGATGACGAAGCGAAGCCGGGAATAATCAGCCAGGGTCCGCACGGACGGATTGGGTGCCATGGGCTTTCTTTCTTATCCGTGCCATCCGTGTCATCCGTGGTCATAAAATTTTAGGTTTCCGGCCACGAGGCCGGGCTTGGGAGGATGACGAAGCGAAGCCGGGAACAATCAGCCAGGGTCCGCACGGACGGATTGGGTGCATGGGCTTTCTTTCCTATCCGTGTCCTCCGTGGTGAAAAATTTTTGATTCCTTCCAAGGCGGAGGTTCCGCCCGGAAATGGTGAAGGAAATGAGACTGAGAGATTTTTCCATCGGCATCCAATTGCGCCTGGGCCTGGGCCTGATCCTGGCGCTGGTGGCGACTTTGGCCATTTTGGCCTGGGATGTGACCGATCAAATCTGGCGACAGACCGAAACGCTGTACGAACATCCGCTTAAGGTCCGCCGGGCCATCGGCCGGCTAGAAACCGACGTTCTGGCCATGCGCCTGGAATACCGGAACATGCTGCTGGCCGGAGATGAACGGGACATCCAGGAGGCCATCGCGAAAACCAATGTCCTGGAGGCCGACGCCGAGCGGCAGTTCGAAATCGTGTTCGAACGTTATCTGGGGCCTCGATCCGATGTGGAAACGGCTCACGAAGCCTTCATCCAGTGGGTCTCCCTTCGCGCCGGGAACCGCGATCTGGCCCGGGCCGGAAAAATACAGGAAGCCATGGCCCGGCTGAACGATTCCGGCGACATTGGCCGCCATCGGGACCACCTCCTACGGTATATTCAAATAATCGATGATTACGCCCGGAACAAAGGCGATGAACTCTTTCGGACGGCCACGGGAAAAAAGACGGGGCTGGAGCACCAGCTGCTGGCGATTCTAACCCTGATTCTGGTGCTCTCCCTGGCCGCCGGGTACGGCCTGTGGAACCTGATTCGCGTCCCTCTTGACCAATTGAACGAGGCGGCCCAACGGCTCCGCCAGGGGGAAACGGGCGTCCGGTGCGATTATGATTCCCGCAACGAATTCGGCGTGGCCGCTTCCGCGTTCAACACCATGGCCGAGGCCATCGAGACCGAAGCACGCATCGGCGACCAGGCCGCCCGGCTGGCCGAGGTTATGCTTCGCGAAACCGAACTGGAGTCCTTTTGCCGCGAAGTGCTTAAAACCCTGGTGGAATACACGGGCTCCCAGGTGGGGGCCGTGTACCTTTTGAATCCAGCCAAAACCGCGTTTGAGCATTACACCTCCATCGGGCTGGATGGGAACGCCCGCGGCTCGTTTTTCGCCCGGTCGCCCGAAGGAGAATTCGGTTCGGCCCTGGTCTTGGGGCAAATTCGACGGATCACCAACATTCCCGAAGACACACCCTTCACCTTCGCCGCCGTGAGCGGAACCTTTCGGCCCCGGGAAATCATCACCATTCCGCTTCTGGCGGAAAACGAAGCGGTGGCGGTGATCTCCCTGGCCGGCCTGCGTGAATACGACCCCGTGGCCATTCGGTTGCTGACAGGCATTCAAGGGACGTTAACCGCCCGGATGAACGGTGTTTTAGGGTACCGGAAAATCCAGGAACTGGCCCAAAGGCTCGAACACCAGAACCGGGAATTGGAAGAACAGAAAAAGGAACTGGGTATTCAGACCAATGAACTGACGCTGATGAACACCGAACTGGAAGCCCAAAAAAACCAGGTGAATGAAGCCAACCGGCTGAAAAGCGCCTTTCTTTCCAATATGAGTCACGAACTGCGCACGCCGCTCAATTCGGTAATCGCTCTGTCGGGCGTGCTCGGCCGCCGGCTCTCCGGTAAAATTCCCGAAGACGAATTCGGATTCCTGGAAGTGATCGAGCGCAACGGCCGGCATTTGTTGTCCTTGATCAACAATATTCTGGACCTTTCACGCATCGAGGCTGGCCGCGAAGACGTTCAGGCCATCTCGTTTTCCCTGGACGAACTGGTGGCCGAAGTCGTGGCCATGGTCGAACCGCAGGCCGGGGAAAAAGGCATCGAACTCCGATCGCGGACGGACAATCATCTGGAACCCTTGGTGTCCGATCCCGATAAACTTCGGCACATCCTCCAGAATCTGGTGGGCAACGCCGTCAAATTCACCGATTCCGGCTGGGTGGAAGTCCGGGCCCGGCGGGTGAACGGAGAGATCGAGGTGGCGGTCCAGGATACCGGCATCGGCATTGAAGCCGATCAGTTCGCCTATATTTTCGATGAGTTCCGCCAGGTGGACGACCGGGCCTCCAAAAAATACGGCGGCGCCGGCCTGGGCTTGGCCATTGCCCGGAAATACGCCCGGTTGTTGGGGGGCGGGATCACCGTGGAAAGTACTCCCGGCCGAGGATCCACCTTTACCTTCAGGCAGCCTTTTGTTTCTTCGCCGGCCGAAGTTCCTTCCGCCGCAAGCAGCGGAACGGAAAAGGGTTCGGCGGCCGCCATCGATGGGAATTATCCGGATCCCGGCCGGAACCACTGCCTTCTGTTGGTGGAAGACAGTGAACCGGCGGTGATTCAGATGACGGACATTCTGGCCGGTCAGGGGTACCAGGTCCAGGTGGCCCGAGGCGGCCACGAAGCGCTGGCCATGATCGATCTGGCCATACCCGACGCGGTGATTCTGGACCTGACCATGCCGGAAATGGACGGCTTTGAAGTGCTGAAAGCCATCCGCGAGTCCGAAAAAAGCGCCCGGCTGCCCGTGCTGATCCTCACCGCCAAGCACGTGACCAAAGCGGAACTGAGCGTTCTCAAGGGGAACCGCATCCATCAGTTGATCCAGAAGGGCGGAGTGAGCCGGGCCGAACTGCTGGCGGCGGTAGCCAAAATGGTCACCCCACAAGCCCTCGCGGCCGCCCCCTCGACCGCCCCAGCGGCCGGACCGGCCGTCGAAACCGGGGCCTCAATCAAACCGTCCGAAATCCTGGGTTCCCGCTCCGGAAAGTTTCGGATTCTGGTGGCGGAAGACCACCCCGATAATATGCGGACCATGCGGGCCCTGCTTCAGGAGGACTATGCTCTCATCGAGGCCGCCGACGGCCGGGAGGCCGTGGATTGGGCCCGGCGGGAACGGCCCGATGTGATTCTGATGGACTTGGTTCTACCCGTCCTGGATGGGTTCGCGGCCTTGACCGAGATCCGAAGCGAACCGGCCTTGAACGCCATTCCCGTGGTGGCCGTGACCGCCAGCGCCATGAAAGGCGATCGGGAAAAGGCTTTGGCCCATGGCTTCAATGCCTGGCTGTCCAAACCGGTGGACGAAGAGCGGCTCCGAAAAACCCTCCGGGAGGTTCTCCATGGAGATCAGTGAACTAACCATTCTGGCCATCGACGACAACCGGGACAACCTCACCTCGCTGAAAGCCGTGGTTCTGGACCGGCTGCCCGGAACTCGGGTTCTGACCGCGCTGAATGGTTCCCAGGGGCTGGACTTGGCGCGGACTGAAGATCCGGACGTGATTCTTTTGGATGTCGTCATGCCTGGTTTGGATGGGTACACGGTTTGCCGGAAAATGAAGGAAAGCGAGCGGCTGAAAACGATTCCGATCCTGTTCCTCACGGCGCTGAAGACCGACCGGGAAAGCCGCGTCCGGGCTTTGGAAGCGGGGGCCGAAGGTTTTCTTTCCAAACCCTTCGACGAGGTGGAGCTAACCGCCCAGATTCGTGCCATGGCCAAGGTCAAGGCGGCCAACCGGCATCAGCGGATGGAAATGGAGCAGTTGGCGGGGTTGGTTTCCGAGCGGACCCGGGATTTGGAGCGGGAACTTTCGGTTCGCCGGCGGGCCGAAGAGGCGCTTCGGGAATCGGAGGAAAAGTATCGGCTGCTGGCGGAAACGTCGCGGGATATCATCCTGCTTCACGATCTGGACGGCCGGATCGTATATGTCAACCAGACCGGCCTGGATTTCACCGGGCTGGACCGGGCCGAAGTCATCGGCCGGGACATTGCCGCCTTTATTCCCCCCGACCAATTGGAAAGCCTGAAGGCCCGGCAGGACCAGCGAACCGTCGGCGATGAACGGGGGCGCCGGTACGAAACCGAATTCGTGGGCCGGGAAGGGCGCCGCATCACCGTGGACGTCCATTCCACGCCCATCAGGCGCGAAGGACGGGTAACCCATTTCCTCATTATCGGCCGCGACGTTACGGAAAGAAAACGGGCCGAAGAAGCCCTTTCGCGCGTGGCGCGGGAATGGCAGACCACCTTCGATGCCGCCAACGACGCCATCTGGCTGCTCGATAAGGAACAGCGCATCGTCCGTTTCAACAAGGTGGCCGAACGTTTTTTCCGGTGTCCGGAAGGGACCTTCGCCGGCAAACATTGCTGGGAGATCGTTCACGGCACGACCGGGCCGATCCCCGAATGCCCGCATCGCAAAATGAAAGCGAACCTCAGGCGGGCCACGCTGGAACTACGGATCGAAGATCGATGGTTCGAAGCCACCGTGGACCCCATTCTCGATGCCGCCGGCGCCTATTCCGGGTCCGTTCATATTTTTAACGATATTACCGAGCGGAAAAAGGCGGAACAGGAGCGGGAGCGGCTGCAGGCTCAGTTCCTGCAAGCCCAGAAAATGGAATCCGTGGGCCGGTTGGCTGGGGGCGTGGCTCACGATTTCAACAACATGCTCAGCGTGATTCTGGGGTACACGGATCTGGCCTTGATGAAAATCGATGCCGGGCATCTCCTTTTTGGCGATCTGAGGGAAATTCGCAAAGCCGCCGGCCGGTCGGCCGACCTGACCCGGCAATTGCTGGCCTTTGCCCGCAAGCAGACCATTGCCCCCAAAGCCCTGGACTTGAATGAAACCGTGTCCGGGATGCTGAAAATGCTTAAGCGGCTGATCGGCGAGGATATCGACCTGGTCTGGCGGCCGGGGCCGGACCTGTGGACGATCCGGATGGACCCCTCGCAAATCGACCAGATTCTGGCCAACCTGTGCGTTAATGCCCGGGATGCCATCGCGGGGGTGGGCCGGGTGACGATTGAAACGGAAAACGTGGTCATCGACGAAGATTATTCGGCCGCCCTGAGTGGTCTGGTTTCTGGAGAATATATCCGCTTGATGGTCAGCGACAACGGTTGCGGCATGAACAAGGAAACCATCGCCAATGTTTTCGAACCGTTTTTCACCACCAAGGGGGCCGGCCGCGGAACCGGGCTCGGGCTGGCCACGGTATACGGCATCGCCCGGCAGAACAACGGGTTCGTGAACGTGTACAGCGAACCGGGCCAGGGGGCGGTATTCCGGTTGTACCTGCCCCGCCATGCGGTCGAAATTACGTCCTCGCCGGCCAAAAGCCAGGCGGAAATGATCCCCCGGGGCCGCGAAACGATTCTTTTGGTGGAAGACGAACCGGCGATCCTGAACATGACCGCCCGGATGCTCGAGCGTCTGGGCTACCAGGTTCTGGCCGCGGTCACGCCCGGTGAAGCCGAACATTTGGCCCGAACCCACCCGAACGGGATTCATTTGTTGATCACCGATGTGGTCATGCCGGAAATGAATGGCTGGGAGCTGGCCCAAAAACTCCTGACCCTCCGCCCGGGCCTTCATCATCTGTTCATGTCCGGGTACACGGCTAATGTGATCGCGCACCATGGCGTTCTGGACGAAGGAGTGAAATTCATTCCCAAACCTTTTACCATGCAGGCTCTGGCGGCCAAGGTGCGCGAAGCCCTGAATTCGCACGGAGAAAAACAGGCTTGATGTCCCGTTGACCGGTCCCCAAGACTTGCCCTGGAGCCCCGGGTGGGTATAATGGACGGCCGGCGGTACCTAATGAAGAGGATGAATCCCAAAAGCCCCGGAATGCCGGGGCGCCGAATCCCGATGGCCCAAGCGATGGTCTGGGCTCTGGTCCTGGTCTTGGCCGGGCTGGCCTTATCGCCCTCTGTCCACGCGGCTGAAAACGACCCGACGGTGGTTCGCGTGGGGGTGCTGGCCAATTGGGGCGAAGAACACGCCGCCGCCCGGTGGGGACCCACGGCCGATTATTTAAGCCGCCACATTCCGGGAACCCGGTTCGAGATTCTTCCTTTGGATTTTGAACGAGTCCGCCAGGCCGTGGATAGCGCCCAGGTGGATTTTATCATCACCAATTCCGGGTACTATACGGAACTGGAAGCGGCGTACGGCGTATCCCGGGTGGCCACGCTGAAAAACCGGATTTCCGGCCACGTGCTTACGGTGTTCGGCGGCGTGATCTTCACCCGGGCCGATCAAAAGGGCATCCGGACCCTGAAGGACCTCAAAAACCGCACCTTCACCGCCGTGGAAAAGGATTCCTTCGGCGGCTGGCAGTCCGCCCTTCGCGAGATCGTGGAAGCGGGATTGGACCCCGAGACCGATTTTCACCTTTCGTTCACCGGCACCCATGACGGCGTGGTCTATGCCGTTCGGGACGGCCGGGCGGACGCCGGCACGGTCCGGACCGACACGTTGGAACAGATGGCGGCGGAAGGCCGCATCCAATTGGCCGACTTCCGGATTTTAAATCCCCAGACCGACGAACCTTCTTTTCCCTTCCGCCGAAGCACCCGGTTGTACCCGGAATGGCCCTTCGCCCGGCTCCGCCACACCCCAGACGCCCTGGCCGAAAAGGTTACCATCGCCCTGTTGGGCCTGTCCCCCGACGATCCGGCGGCAAAAAGCGCCGGAATCGCCGGCTGGACCGTACCCTTGGATTACCAGCCCATCCACGATTTGATGAAGGTGGTGCGCATCGGCCCGTACAAGGAACTGGGCCGGGTCACCTTCGAAGGCGTGGTCCGAGTGTATTGGGCGTACCTTCTGACCAGCGCCGGGGCTCTGATCCTCATGACCCTGGTGACGGGGTACGTGATCCGACTCAACAGGAAACTGGAACGGACTCGGGCCAAGTTGGACGAGGAACTCACCCACCGCCGGGCCGCCGAAGAAGCGCTCAACAAGGCCAACGACGAACTGGAGCTCCGAGTCCAGCGCCGCACCACGGAACTTTCCGACGCCAACCAACGTTTGATCCGCGAAAATGAACGGCGGCGGAGCGTTCAGGAGGAACTCAGGCGGCAGAAGGAATTCAACGAAAACATCGTTCGGACCGCCGCGGCGCTGGTCCTGACGCTTGATGAAACGGGCGTTCTGACCATGTTCAACGACCACGCCGAACAGGTGACCGGGTACAGCCGGGCCGAAGCCCTGGGCCGGGACTGGATCGATCTGTGCACTCCGGAACCCCTGCGGGCCGAAGGACGGAAGCGGTTCGAACGGTTGTTTCAAAGTGGGGACACGCCGATGGTCCACGAAAACGAAATCGTCCGTCGGGACGGGAGGACTCGGACCGTTTCGTGGCAGTACTCCCTTCTTCAGGACGACGACGGCCGGACCTTCGCCCTTTTGGCCATCGGCGTGGATGTGACCCTGAGGCGCCAGGCCGAAGAGCAGGCCCGGCTCCAGCACGAACAACTGATCCAGGCCGACAAGATGGTGGTTTTGGGCACTCTGGTGGCCGGAGTGGCCCACGAAATCAACAATCCCACCACGTCGATCATGATGAACGCGCCCAACATTGAAAAAATGTGGCGGGGAATGGCCCAGGTTCTGGACGATCACTACGAGGCGCACGGGGATTTCATGGCCGGTTCGTGGCCGTACAGCCAGGCCCGGGAACGGTTGCCGTTGCTCTTGGACGGCATTACCGACGGCGCACGCCGTGTGAAACGGATCGTGGCCGATCTCAAGGACTATGCCCGCCAGGAAGGGTCCGCCGGCGCGGTGCCCGTGGACGTGAACCAGGCGGTGGAAAAAGCCTTGTCGCTCCTGTCCAATCTGATCCGCAAATCCACTCAGAATTTCAGGGTGGAATTGGCCCAAGGAGTCCCGGCCGCCCGGGCTCAATCCCAGCGCCTGGAACAGGTGGTGATCAACCTGGTGATGAACGCCTGCCAGGCCCTGCCCGATTCCGCCCGGGGTGTCGAGGTCCGGACCGGACACGACGACCAGGCCGGGACCGTGTTTATCCAGGTGCGGGACGAGGGCCGGGGCATCGATCCCGCTCATCTGTCCCGGTTAACCGATCCTTTTTTCACCACTCACCGCGAAACCGGGGGGACCGGCCTGGGCCTGGCGATTTGCGACCGGATCGTGAAGGACCTGGGCGGCGCCATGCGGTTTGAATCCAGGAAAGGGGAAGGAACCACGGTCACGGTCACCCTGCCGGCCTTGGCTCCGGAACCGGGGAGAACCTGAACCATGATCCAATCCCTCCATCCCATCTGGCCCATTTTAATGGCGGATGACGAAGAACAGGTGCTCCTCAGCTTCGATACGGAACTCAGGAGCGCCGGGTATTCGAACCTGGTCAGCCTGTCCGACAGCCGAGAAGTCATGGACTTTTTGGCCGGGGGACGGTTCGCCGCCGTGCTGTTGGACCTGTGGATGCCGCACGTGTCCGGACTGGAGCTTTTGTCTCAGATCACCGCCGAATACCCGGAAACACCCGTCATCGTCATCACCGGACTGGACCAGGTGGAAACCGCCGTGACCTGCATGAAAACCGGGGCCTTCGATTATCTGGTCAAACCCGTGGAAAGCGGGCTTTTGGCGGCCACGGTCCAAAAGGCCATACTGCACCGGGAACTGGGCCGCGAAGTGGAGTCCTTGCGCCACGGCCTGTTCACCGGAAAGCTCAGACAGCTGGAACCCTTTTCCTCCATTCTGACTCAAAGCGACGACATGCTGGCCCTGTTCCGGTATGTGGAAGCCATTGCCCCCGGGTCCCAACCGGTGCTTGTTACCGGGGAAACCGGGGTGGGCAAGGAGCTGTTCGCCCGGGCCGTCCACCGGGCCAGCGGCCGGAAAGGCGCGTTTGTTCCCGTGGACGTGGCCGGCCTGGACGATACCGTTTTCGCCGATACCCTGTTCGGCCACCGCCGAGGCGCCTTTACCGGCGCCGATCAAGCCCGCGAAGGCCTGGTGGCCTCGGCCGCCGGCGGCGCCTTGTTCCTTGATGAAATCGGCGACCTTGGACCCGCCGCCCAAGTGAAGCTCCTTCGGCTGGCCCAGGAACGGGAATACCTGCCCCTGGGGGATGACCGGCCCCGCCGGACGGACGCCCGCCTGGTTCTGGCCACAAACCAGCCCCTCGAAACCCTGATGGAAACCGGCCGATTCCGCCGGGACCTCTATTATCGGTTGAACACACACCACGTTCACGTCCCCCCCCTCCGGCATCGGCTGGACGATCTGCCCCTTCTGGTGGATCATTTCCTCGACGCCGCCGCCCGGGATTTCGGTAAGAAGAAACCTACGGTCCCTCCGGAACTGTTTACTCTCCTGGCCGGATACGGCTTTCCGGGAAACGTGCGGGAACTCAGGTCCATGGTCCACGACGCGGTCAGCCGGCACACCGCCCGAGTCCTTTCCCTGGACCGCTTTCGTTCCCATGTCCATGCCCGACGGGATGTTCCGGAACCCGAATCGGTTTCCTGCCAGGAACCCCTGACTTCTTTGTTTTCCATCTGTCCCAAACTCCCCACCCTGAGTCTGGCTTCCGAACTGCTGGTGGCCGAAGCCATGAAGCGGGCCCAGGGGAACATTACCCAGGCCGCCGGGTTGTTGGGCATAACCCGGCAGGCCTTGAGCAAACGGCTGAAAAAGGGCATGGATAGCGAAGATAGCTAAACCCCCGCAACCATCGCGTCGGGAGCAGACATGGTTACTCAAACGCAGCATGTTGATATTAAATCATTTACAGACCAGGTTGGGTTCCTCCGCAACATTCGTTGCGCCCCTTGATGGTTTCCCGAACCGCTTCTTCATCTTCAACGCATTGTTTCTTCATAAAAATTTAAAAGGTGTCGAGATTGGTCCCCCCTTTGCTTTGGAAAGGCATCGGCGGTGGTAGCGGTTTCCTTGATTTGTGACGATTGGTTCAAGCCCGTTGCCCCGCCGGCGCCCAGAGGCGAAGGCAAAACGAGGAATTTGGGTCCGGATCGAGACGGGCCAAAAGAGCCGTTTTGCGATCTACCTCCTGTCGGCCCCTCTCCCCTGGCCCGGGGGAGAGGGGCAATTTCAAAACGGCGACGCAATGGGCGAAACAATTGTTCGAACCAAGTCCCGATCCCAGAAGGCTCGGGGTCCCGCCCCAAAGGACGGCCTTTGGGGTTTTCAATGATTTTCGTGGAGGATGAACCCTGATGACCACGGCCTGGAGCGTTTGCGGCATGTGCACGGTGCGTTGTCCCATCCAAGTGGAAGTGGACAACGGCGAGGTGGTCTGGATTCAAGGCAGCATCAAGGGGGGCCTCGATGGTTCCCTCTGCCCCCGAGGCGCGGCCGGCATTGCCTTGCTGAAGGATGACGAACGGCCCCAGAGTCCCATGATCCGCAACGGCAAGCGGGGCGAAGGCAAGTGGCGGAAGGTTTCCTGGGACGTGGCCCTGGCCCATGTGGCCGACCGGCTGAAGGCCGCGGCCGACGTCCACGGCGCCCGGAGCATCCTTTTTTCCGACCGGGGCGGCCCCTGGGTGGACCTCCACCAGGCCTTCGTCCGGGCCTTGGGATCGCCCAACTATTGCAATCACGATGTATCCTGCGCCCGGAACACCAACCACGCCGCTCTTTCGGTTTTCGGCTTCGGCCGGAAAGAGGTTTCCTACGATCTGAAAAACGCGGCCCACGTGGTGCTTCAAACCCGGAACATTTTCGAAGCGGTCAACGTGAAGGAAGTGAAAGACCTGACCGCGGCCATGGATCAGGGCTGCCGCCTGAGCGTAATCGACGTTCGGGCCACCATCACCGCTTCGAAAGCGCACGATTTTTACCTGGTCAAGCCGGGCACGGATTACGCCTTCAACCTGGCCGTCCTCCACGTGTTGATCGCCCAGGAGCTGTACGACAAGGCCTATACCCGCCAATACATCCAGGATTTCGACGCGTTGGCGGCCTTCGTCAAACCGTGTACGCCTGAATGGGCCGAAGCGGAAACGGGCGTTGGGGCCGGCCGGATCGTGGATTTGGCCCGACGGCTGGCCCAGGCCGCGCCTCGGGTGATCTGGCATCCCGGTTGGAACACGGCCCGATACAACGACAGCTTTTACGTGGCGCGGACCGCGTATCTCATCAACGCCCTCCTGGGGTCCGTGGGAACCAAGGGCGGGCTGCCTTTCGCCCTCAAGGCCGCCGACGTGGGCCACAAGGGCCTCAAGCCCCTGGCGGACCTTTTCCCCAAGCCAACGGAAAAGCGGGCCGACGGCGTGGGTTGGAAATACCCTCACCTGGACGCCGGCCCCGGAGTTCTGAGCCAGGCCTTCGAAGCCATCCGGACCGGAGACCCCTACCCCGTCAAGGCCTATATCGCGTACCGGCACGATCCGTTGATGGCTCTGCCCGAGCCCAACCATTCCCGCGAAATCTTCGACCAGCTGGACTTCCTGGTTTCGGTCACCTTTTCCTGGTCCCAAACCGCCTGGTATTCGGATGTGGTGCTGCCGCTGTCCACGTACCTGGAGCGGGAGAGCATCGTGGCCCACAAAGGCGGCCTGAAACCGCAATTCTTCGTCCGCCAGCGGGCCGTTGAGCCTCGGTACGACACCCGGGCCGACTGGGAAATTCTGGGCGGCATCCTGAAGGCCATGAACATCCCCGGATGGCCCTTTGAATCCATCGAGGATAACTGGAACTACCAGCTCGCCCCCACGGGTTTCACTCCGGCCGATCTGGCCAAGTCCGGCTCCATCTCCCTGGCTTCGGCCCCCGGGTACAAGGACCGGAACGCGCTGAAGTTCAAAACGCCTTCGGGCAAGATCGAAACGGTGAACGAAAAGTGGGAAAAGGCGGGGCATCCTTCGCTGAAGCCGTACGAGCCCCCCACTTCCGCGCCCGAAGGAGCGTACCGCCTGATTTTCGGCCGGTGCGCCCTGCATACCCAGGGCCACACCCTCAACAATCCCCTGCTCTTCGAAGCCCTTCCGGAAAATGACCTGTGGCTCCACCCCAGCGCGGCCAAGGCTTCGGGCGTGGCCGACGGAGACCTGGTGGAACTGAAAAACGGATCGTATTCGGCCCGGATCCGGGCCCGGGTGACCGACCTGATCCATCACGAATGCGTGTTCATGCTCCATGGGTTCGGCCACCGGCTGCCGGTGGAGTCCCGGGCGTACGGCCGGGGCGCGGCGGACAACGAACTGATGACCGATGGCCTGGGCAAATGGAACCCCGTCGGCGGGGCCCTGTCCATGCAGGAAAACTTCGTCACCATCCGGAAAGTCTAACGCCCGAAAAGGCCGGGGGGAATCAACGAACCATGAGCG
>JAGVGV010000020.1 GCA_020056895.1 Deltaproteobacteria bacterium | reverse complement strand
GGGAGCCGGGGGAGTGTATTTCTTGAAGAACTTGGTGGCCTTGGTGAGGAGGCCCATGTCGCCTTCCACCTTCAGGCGGCCGCTGGAAAAGGCGGTCATACCGTCCAGGGTCCCGAGCGTGATGGCGATCCAGTCCTTGGCCGAAATGGTGGTGGTGACCTGGGGTTCGTGAATCCCTTCGAGCACTTTGACCTTGCCGTCCTTGACGCTGACCGTCCATTCGCCGCCGTCCGGGCCGGAGATCACGTATCCGTAGTTGGCGGTGATTCCGGCCACGCCGTCCGGGTTCACCCTCGATTCCATGGTGCCGAAAATATCGGCTACGGTCACCTGAGGTCCCTTGGCCTTTTTGGGCCTGGGAGTCAGCCCCCAATGGCGAAGGTCCTTTTTCAAAACTTTGCCGATGGGGCTGCGGGGGAAGTCTTCCTCGATGATTTCCACGTACCGGGGCACTTTGAACCCGGCCAGGTTCTTCCTGCAGAAATCGATGACTTCATCCTCGGTGAGGGTGTCGTCCGAAGCGATGACGAAGGCTTTGACCTCTTCGCCCATCACCGGATCGGCCACGCCCACGGTGGCGGCTTCGGCGATTTTGGGATGCGTGGCCAGAAGGTTGTCGATCTCCTTGGGATAGATGTTTTCACCCCCCCGGATGATCATGTCCTTGATCCGGTCCACGATGTAGATGTATCCATCGTCGTCCATAATCCCCACGTCGCCGGTGTGGAGAAAGCCGTTTTCGATGGTCCGGGCCGTTTCTTCGGGCCGGTTGAAGTATTCCTTCATCACCACGTCGCCGCCGACCCGGATTTCCCCGGGCTGGCCGCGAGGCACTTCCACGCCGTTTTCATCCATCAGCTTGACGATCTGGCCGGGCAGCGGCAGACCGATGGACCCCACCTTACGGACGCCGTCCCGGGGGTTGAGGGTGGAAACGCAGGTGGCTTCGGTCAGGCCGTACCCTTCCACGATGGGGATGCCGAAGGTGTTCTGGAAATTGTTGAAGGTTTCCGACGTCAAAGGCGCGGCGCCGCAGATGCCGAATTGGAGCGATTTGAGATCGAACTTCTGGCGGCCTGGGTCGGACAGCAGAATCTGATACACGGCCGGCACGGCGGACCAGAAGTTGACCTTGAACTGATCCACCACTTCCCAGAATTCCGAAGCCGAAAACGACTTGCGGAGCACCATCTGGAAGCCCTTGTGGAGGCTGAAGGTGCAGGTAAGCATGGCATTGACGTGGAAGAGCGGCAGGAACACCAGAATGGTCATGCCTTCGGTAAGGTTTAGGGCTTTCGTCACGCCAAACACGTCGGCCAGCACGTTCTTGTGGGACAAGAGAACGCCCTTGGGGTTGCCGGTGGTGCCGGAGGTATAGAAGATGTAAGAGGAATCTTCCAGGCCGCTTTCGCAGGCCACCGGCGCCGGGTCGCCGTCTTCGAGCAGCCGGGTGAAATCGAGCCGACCGTCGGTCGGAGTTCCGCCAACCTGGATCACGATCTCCAGGTCCGGGCATTCGGCCTGGATGGGCTTGAACAGGTCGAGGTACTGATCTTCGATAATCAGGCCCCGGCCCTTGGAATCGTTCAAAAGGTATTTGATTTCGGCCGACTTCCACCAGCCGTTGATGGGCCCGGCCACGGCGCCGATCTTTTGGATGGCCATGTAGCTGACCAGGGTTTCGGGGCTGTTTTGGACCAGAACGTGGATGAAGTCGCCCTTTTTAAAGCCCAGTTTTCGAAGCGAATTGGCCAGCTTGTCGACCATGGCGCCGAACTGGGCGTAGGTGACGGTCCGGCCGTAGAACTGGATGAAGGGCTTGTCGCCGTATTGGGCGATGGCTTTATCGTAAAAGACGCCCAGGTTTTTTTCGTACATCGAAAGGCCTCCATGGATGGAGAAAGGTGGAACCGGGAAGCCATGAGCCTGGGGGCTCGATAGCCCCTACCAGGGCAGATCCCGGGTCAGGAGGAACAGGACCGTCCACATGGTGCCGCCGAAACCCGAAGCCAAGGCCTGGCGGACATCCTTGGTCACCTGGTGTTCGCCGGCTTCGCCCATAATCTGAAGCGCCGCTTCCGCGACTCGGACCATGGCCGTGGCGCCGATGGGGTTGGACCCGATCACGCCGCCGGAAGGATTGACCGGAAAAGCGCCGTCGATGGCGATGTCGCCGTTTTCCACCATCTTCAGATGCTCGTCGCCTTCCAGCAGCAGGAATTCCCTCAACCAGTCCACGCCCCACCAACTGGAAGGATCGTACATTTCGAACAGGTCGATCTCTTTCCTAGGGTTGGTGATGCCGTTCCGGCCGAACAGCTTCTGAGCCGCGTACCGATGGGTGGTGAGGACCGGAGCGTCGCCGAACAGGACGAACATCTCTTCCCGGTGAGCGGTTACGTGGTCCTTGATCCAGGCCGGCCGGTTCTTGAGGGCTTTGGCTTTTTCCTCGGACGCGAAGATGATCACGCACACGCCGTCGCTTTGGGAGCACATGTGGATCATCCGGAGGTCGCCCACCAGGCGGGGCGAATTCTCCATCAGGTCTTTGGCCTGATCCATGGACAGCCCCAGGCGGCGGTGGGCCTTGGGATTTTTCATGGCGTGCTGGTCCATGAGAATGCGGTATTTCATGGACACGTCCTTGGCCCGTTCCGGACCGAATTCCTCGATCATGGCCGTGGCCGTCATGCCCGTCAGGGCGCCGGTCTGAAGGTTCCGGCCCCACAAGGGATCGGCCATGTTGGTGATGCCGCCGGTGGTGTGGCCTTCCTGCAGCTTTTCAAAGCCGACGGCCATGACGATATCGTGCAGGCCCGAAGCCACCAGATGATCGGCGGCGGAGACCAACGTGGACCCGGTGGTGCCGCCGGTGGTCACTCGGAGGCTTTCCTTGCCGAGCGCCCCGGTCCCCAGGGAATGCCAAAGGTCCGGCTGATGGACCAGTTCAAATAGTTCCATATTGCCGTGGATCACGCAGTCCACGTCGGCCATGGTGATGCCGGCGTGGTCCAGAGCCAGTTTCACGGCTTCGCGGATCAATTCCGGCTGGTTCACGTCTTCCCTATGGCTCGAATAGCGCGTCTGACCGACGCCGACGATGCCCACATT
>JAGVGV010000629.1 GCA_020056895.1 Deltaproteobacteria bacterium | reverse complement strand
GATTTTCAGCGGCGCGGACATCAACCTGAACCTTCACTGGTCCGCTTTTCCCGCCGGAACCGACCCCGACGGCGGGTATTTGAACCCCCGGGCTTTTGAAATCGCGGCCTTGGGCGCCTTCCAACTGGTGGACCGCCGCCCCTTATGCGGCCGGTACTTCGATTTGGAAACGGAAATGGCGGTTTTTGACGACCTGGCCGACCTTAGGGAAAAAATCGCCTACTTCCGGGATCATCCCGACCAGCGTAAAAACATGGCCGGCCGGGCCCGAGCCCGGGTTCTGGCCGAACACACGTACCGCCACCGGATGAAAACCCTTTTGGATTGCGCCGCTCTGGCCTGAAACCGATCCCCACCGTTGGCACGAAACCTGCTCTCCTATGGTCAAACCGCCGAACGCGGGAGGCACCGAATTCTTTGGCTAACATCCTGCTCATACAACCTCCGGGTCCCGCCCACGACCGGATGAAGGACCGCCTGACCGCATGGGGCCACGACGTGGACGCCGTGGACCATGCCGCGGCCGCCCTGGAACGGCTGGATGCCCGAAAGCCCTCCCTGGCGATCCTCGACGAATCCGTCAACGATTTGACGAGCGAGGAATGGCTTGCGGCCCTCCAGAACCGCGAACTGGATACCTTCGTTCTTCTCATCACCCCTAAAGAAGACCTGAACCGGGCCATGAACCTGGTCACGCGAGGCGCTTTCGCCTGCTTGACTCCGGAAACATCGCCCGAACAACTTAGGGACCTCATCAACCGGGGGCTGGAAACTCAGGAAGCGTACCATCACGTGGTCCGGATGGCGGCGGACCTCAAGGAAGCCAACCAACGGCTGACCCGGGAACAGGGAGCGCTGAAGGACAAAACCGAAAAGCTGCGGTTTTTAAACGATCTTTCGGTGCGTCTGAGCGCCACGCTGGACGCCGTGGAGCTGGCCCGGACCATTGACGAGGGTTTGGAGCGGTGGATTCCCGGCGGTCGGACGGTTTTTCTGGCGCACGTTCCAGGCGAACCGGACCTGCGTTTGTACGGCGCGCCCTTTCTTTCGGAAAACTCGGTCCGCCGGATGGCCGAAGCACTGGCCCCCGGGATCGGAGTTGAATCCATCGACCGGATCCGGTTCATGGGCGCGGGACAAAGATCGGAAAACGATTTTCCGGGCCGGGAAACCCTCTCCTTTCCGCTGACCGCCGCGGGCCGGCGGTTCGGCTTGATGGTCCTTTGGTCCGAAACGGCCGCGGCCCCGGACCCCGACCTGACCATGCTTCTGGAATCCACGGCGCTTCTGGCCGCCCAGGCATTGTTCAACGCGCATCAACACGAACAGGCCCTTCGGCTGGCCAGCCGCGATTCCCTGACCGGCCTTTTCAACCGGCGGGCGTTCATGGAACTGTTGGGCCGGGAATTCGGGCGGCACTTGCGGCATGGGACGGACCTGTCCGTCATACTGATCGACCTGGATCATTTCAAAAGCGTAAACGACCGGTTCGGGCATGACGCCGGCGACCGGGTGCTGGTCCAGACCGCCCGCCTGATCGAGGAAACCGTGCGGAACGTGGACGTGGCGGCCCGCTTAGGCGGGGAGGAATTCGTGGTTTTGGCGCCCGACACCCGGGAGGAAGACGTTATGATCCTGGCCCGGCGCATCGAAGCCGCCCTGGACCAGGCTCCGATTTTACTGGGGGATGTCCATTGGACCCAGACCGTCAGCCAAGGGGTGGCCGACGCCCGCCATATCATGGTAAAAAGTCCTCAGGACCTTCTCCGCTGGGCGGACCGGGCCATGTATCAAGCCAAGGCCGACGGCCGGCGGACCATCCGCCGGGCCTCGAACCTGCCGAAGGAGAAGCCGAGAAAGGAACCGCTATATGCCTGGTGACGACGAGCGAAGGAGGGAGCTGCGGGTCGATCTGCCCACTCAGGTCCGGTTCAACGTACTGGAGCCGGATCAGGAATTCATCCGGGGCCAGTGGGCCACGTTCAAAGGGATGGAAACGATTGACCTGGGGCCCGACATGGAAGGCAAGGAACACTTGCACAAGTTCCTTCAGCGGCTGGACCACAAGGTCAACCTGATCCTGACCTTACTGGCCGAAAAAGTGAACCGGAAGGATTACCGGCACATAGGTGAAATTCAGGACATATCGGAATCGGGACTGAAAATTCTGAGCCCCGTCCCTCTGGCCCAGGACGCCCGGGTGGAAGTGGGTATCTCGATCCCCACCCTTCCGTACCGGACCGTGGACGCGGAGGCCCGGGTCCAATGGGGCGGCCGGTCCGAATCATCGACCAAAGAGGGCGCCCGGTACGCCGTGGGGTTCCGGTTCACCGATATACTGCCCGAAGATCAGGACGAAATCGTCCGCTGGATTTTCCAGAAACAGCGCGAGGAAATCCGCCGAAGGCGGGATGAATATTGATCGTCGATTCGGAGATTGAATTGGACAAGGGCGGGGGTTTTTCCCGCCCTTTGACATGGCCCGATCGGCATTGATGTTCCTTTCAGCTCCTTTTGCCCGGCCGAACCGCCCTATTCCGCCCCCTCCCCGGCCATTTCTTCCCGCAGGGCATGCCGGTTGAACGCCGCGTCCTCGTCTTGTGGATCCAGTTGGACGGCCTGGTCAAAGGCCTTCAAGGCCCGGTCGATCCGTCCCGTCCGGAACAACAGGCAGCCCAGGGCGTTGTAAAGCCTCGCTTCGGAGGGACCGTCGGTCAGGGCCTCCTTCAGGCTCCGTTCCGCTTCCGCCCAGTCCCCCCGTTCCATCCGTTCAAGGATTTCCGCGTACCGGGCGGATGGGTCGGGTCCGGTTCCCGGGGCGTCCTCCGTCCTGGGCATCGCCAGGTGGGGAGCCTTTTCAAACACATCCACCAAACCGGCCAGTTCGTTCCGGAAGGACGAGGAAAAGGACCGGAGCTGGTCCAGGGTTTCCCTGGTTTCGCGGGTGGTTCGTTCCTGGCCGCCGAACCGGCCATTGAACTGGCTGACCAGAATCCCGATCACGTGGCGGCCGAATTCCTGGTCGAACAACCGCTCGGCTTCCGCTTCCCCCAGGCCGGCTTTTTCGATCAGAACGCCGGTGATGGTCCGCCGGATCACGGCCGCGGAAGGGGCCCAGGCCGCCTGGTTCATCAGATCGAACAAGCCGGTTTTTTCCCAGGAAAAAATCTGGTTTTCGTTCACTTGGAACACGGTGGTCAAAACGTCCAGGCGGCCCACCTTGCCCATCAGGGCGGTCAGACCGCAGGGGAGCATTTCAGGCCCCAGGTATCGGCTGGGTACATCGGGAACCTCACGGTACATCCGGCGCCAGGTTTCCGTGCGGTGGAGAAAATACTGAGTGGAAAACCCGGTGCGCATGTATTCGACCCATCGTTGGGCGGGGGAATCGGAAAGGGATTCCTGGCCCGGGAGCACCAAAGCCCCCACCACCCGGCCGGTGGCGCCGGGATCATCCAACCGCAGATTGATCCGAACCCCATGGACCGCCGCGTAATCGGGCCGGGCTTCCAAAAAACGGACCGACGGACCCAGGCCGGAGACCACGGCCAGATCGTCGTCGCCGGCGTACAAGGCGAAGGGCGTGGGCGTCCGATCGATCATTTCCTTCATGCACGCGCCGTCATGAATGTACCGGCTGGTGGGAAAATGGCAATACACCACCCGGAGCCGATCCGAGACCGCCGCCACGGTGCGCTGGTTTTCCGCCCGGTCCCGGCCTTCGCTGGAATCCCCCACCACCACCGCGCCCTGGAACCCGGCCGCCCGGTAATAACTTAAGGCCCGCCTTAGAAAAGGGGCCCGGTTCATGGTGGGAATCAAAATCGTTACCCGGGCCTGATCCGGATCGTTGGGCGGTCTCATACCCCCCCTCCTTGGTCCATGGACCGGATCATGGTTCCGGTCCCGCTCACCTCATGCTGGATCGCCAGCCGTTCTTCGATCCTCCGGACGTCCTCGGCCCGGCCTTCGGCTTCATACATGGCTTTGAGATTGGCCCAGAGGGACCGGTCCCCGGGGGCCAGGTCGGTTTCCCGTTCCAGATGGGTGATCGCCGAAGCCCGGTCCCCTTTCCGCCAAAACAGGACCCCCAGAGTCTGGTGAACGCCCGGAGTCTTCGGCCCCAGGTCCAGGGCGGTCCGGAGCATCTTCTCCGCTTCGTCCAGCCGGTCCATGGCCAACAGCACGGACCCCAGCTTGCCTTGAGGCCGGGGGTCCCTGGGCCATAGCTGGATCAGACGACGATACTCCAACACGGCCCGGTCTTTCTGGTCCATGGCCGCCAAAACATC
>JAGVGV010000063.1 GCA_020056895.1 Deltaproteobacteria bacterium | reverse complement strand
CTCGCCCGGACGGCCGTCCCCCCGGATTTCTCCGCCCATCAGGGTCGCCAGCCGATGGCTGATGGCCAATCCCAGACCCGCGCCGCCATACCGGCGGGTGGTGGAACCATCCCCTTGGAAAAAAGACTGGAACAATTGGTCGCGAACCGGCGGGTCCAGGCCAATGCCGGTATCTTGAAGGGTGAAGCAAAGCGTGGCCTTCCCGGGGGATCGGTCCACCACGTCGACGCTCAGCGAAATATCGCCCTTTTCCGTGAATTTCACGGCGTTATCGCCCAGATTGTCCAATATCTGAAGCAGGCGTTTGGAATCCCCGACCAGGCTTCTGGGAATCCGGGGATCCATCCGGCAACGGAATTCAAGATGCATCTTTTTCCGGGCTTTTACGGCCAAAGCCGCGTTCCACTGTTCCACCACCCGGACCGGATCGAAGGGGTGAGGCTCCAGAACCAGACGGTTGTTCTCCAGCTTGGCCAAGTCGATGAAGTTCAGAATCATGTTCATCAGAGACTTGGCGGCCGTCTCGATCTTGGTCAGATGTTCGCGCTGCTTGGGCATCAGGTCCGTTTTCAGGACCAGGTGCGTCAAGCCCAGAATGGCATTCATGGGCGTACGGAGTTCATGGCTCATGTTGGTTAGAAATTCGCTTTTGGTCCTGGATACCGATTCCGCCCGTTCCACGTCCTGGCACAGGCTATGGCCCACCGCACGCTCGCGCTCCAATTCCTGGCTCAAATCGCTCACCAACCGCTCCAGAGCGGCGATCCGTTCCCCAGCCTGGATCTGATCATTCTCCATCCGAGCCAGTTTTTCCCGAAGCCGGTTCAGTTCCTCTTCGTGATCCGCCGGGTGAACGTGTGGTTGAGCGGTCATGTCTGAGCCCCGATTTTTTCCCGCAGGGTTTGAAGCGATTCCATGGCGTCCTTATACTTATATTTGCCCACCTGCCGGGCCAGATCGGCCGCGGCGGAAGCGTAGGCCGCCGGCCAGGCCCGCGATGAGAGCTCTTCCACGGCCCCTTTTAGGGCCTTTACGTTCCGCTTCTGGATCAGGGGTTCCAACTCATCGAGCTTCGCCAAAAGGGCCGTCCGGTCTTCCAAAGACGCCGTTTCCCCCTCGTCGCCCAAGGTGGGCGCTGGAACAGGACGGGCCGGAGCCAGAGCCTTCAGCGAATCCAACACCAAGGCCAGCGCCGTCCGGAACCCGGCCAGCGGTTCGTCGATGGTTTCCCGGCCCTTTTTGATGGCCCCTTCCAGTTCCCCGCCGGCCGCGAACAAATCCTGGGCGCCAATGTTCCCGGCCACGCCCTTCACCGTATGGGCCAGCCGCTGGGCCAGTTCCCGGTCCCCGGCATCGAAGGCGGATCTGACCTGGGCCGGGGTGGCGGGGTAGTCGTCCAGGAATTTCAGCAGCAACTTCCGGTACAGCTTCCGGTTGCCCCCCACCCGCTTCAAGCCCGAAGGCACGTCGATCCCCGCCAGAGGGGGAAAATCGTCTTCGGCCGGGGCCGGGGCTGGAGCCGGAGCCTCCGCCGATGGAGCGGTTCCAATGACCGATGAACCGGCTTCGGTTGATCCATCGGACAGGGCCGGTCCGGAAGAAGTCGGCGCTTGGGGTTTCTCCGAAGGCCGGGGCGGTATCCATTTGACCAGGGTGGTGAAAAGTTCGTTGGTGTCGATGGGTTTGCCCACGTGGTCGTTCATCCCCGCGGCCAGAGCCATTTCCTTGTCCTGGATCATGGCGCTGGCGGTCATGGCGATGATGGGCAGCTTATGGAACCGGGCCTCCCGCCGGATGGCCTTCGTGGCCTGGTACCCGTCCATGACCGGCATCTGAACGTCCATGAGCACCAAGTCGAATTCCTGGCCGTTTACCGCGTCCACGGCTTTTTGCCCGTCGGCGGCGATGGTCACCCGCAGGCCCGCCTGTTCCAGGATTTCCTCGGCCACCTGCTGGTTGATTTCGTTGTCTTCCACCAGCAGAATCCGGGCCCCCCGGATGGTTCGGGCCAGTTCGGCTTCCCTGTCCGGCCGGGGTCCGGCCGGCCGGCCGTCTTCTTCCTGGCCAAACACGTTGATGATCGCGTCGTACAGGCTGGAAGGCGAAAAAGGCTTGACCAGCAGGCCGTCCAACCCGGCGTCCTTCACTTCCCGCAAGGCCTCGTCCCGAGCATAGGCCGTGACCATGATGAACTTGGGCGGATTTCCTTCCATTGCATTCGCTCGGATTTGGCGGCTGGTCTCGATGCCGTCCATACCCGGAAGCCGCCAGTCCACGAACACGATTTCAAAGGGGTTATCGGCCGGAGCTTTTTTCCATTGGTCCAGGCCGTCTTCCCCCGAGGCCGCCAGGGCCACTTCGAACCGGAGGCTTTGGAGCATTTCTTCGAGCACTTGGCGGGAGGTCCGGCTGTCGTCGATAACCAGCACTCTTTTCCCCACCAGGTTGTCCGGGAAGGGCTGTTTTTCCTTTTTCCGGCCCGATCCCAGGCCGAATTGGGCGGTGAACAGAAAGGTGCTGCCCTGGCCGGGTTCGCTTTCCACCCAAATGTCCCCGTTCATCATGTTGACCAGCCGGCGGCTGATGGTCAGCCCCAAGCCGGTGCCGCCGTATTTGCGGGTGGTGGAGGTATCGGCCTGGGAAAAGGGCTGGAACAGACGGTTGCGCTGGGCTTCGGTGAGGCCGATGCCGGTATCGCGCACGGAAAACCGGAGGGTAACCCGCCCGTCTTCCTGACCCATGGATTCCACGCCGATGACGATTTCGCCTTTTCCAGTGAACTTGACGGCGTTGTTGCCCAGGTTGATGAGAATCTGGCCCAGCCGCAAGGGATCGCCGATCAGGGATTGGGGAACCTGGGGGGCGATCCGGTACAGGACCTCCAGGTGCTCCTTTTCCTGGGCCTTGACGGTGATCATGTTGGCCACGTTTTCCATGGTCGCGGTCAGATCGAATTCCACCTTTTCCATATCCAGCTTGCCGGCTTCGATCTTGGAAAAGTCCAGAATATCGTTAATGATGCCCAAAAGGGACTTGGCCGATGAATTGATTTTGTTCAGGTAATCGTGCTGCTTGGGGTTCAGGTCGGTTTTCAGGGCCAGATGGGCCATGCCGATGATGGCGTTCATGGGGGTGCGGATTTCGTGGCTCATATTGGCCAGAAATTCGCTTTTGGCCCGGGTGGCGTCTTCGGCTTTTTCCTTGGCCAGCCGGACTTCGGTTTCAGCCATTTGGCGGGCCAGGAAGGCGGAGATGATTTCGGCCGTGGAGGCCAGGAGGGAAAGGTCCGACGAGGTCCAATCCCGGCGTAGGTACGTATCGTCAAACCCGATATATCCATACCATTCCCCGCCGACCTGAAGCGGGAGGACCAGCAGCGATAAGGCCTGATGGGGGGCCAGCACGGTTTGTTCCTCTTCGGGGAAGGCATCCATGGCGCCCATGATGGGGCGCCCTTGGCCTAGGGTTTCCCGCCAGCGGGCCAGGCCCTGGGCGTACGGACGGTCCGGCGGTCCGCCATCCAGGGTAATGCTGGGAATACCGGGCGCGAGGGCCTCGTATTGAAGGCGGGCGGCCAAGCCCGGGCCGTCGTCTTCATGATTTTCAAAAACGTACACCCGGTCTACTTGAGCCGCCACCACCAGGTGCTGGAGCGATCGTTCGAGGGTCCTTGCTTCGGTGCTGGCGCTAAGGAGGGCCTTGGAAATGGCGGCCATGGCCCGTTCGGATCGGAGGCGGCGGGCCTGTTCCACATCCGCCCTTTTCCGATTGGTGATATCCGTCACGGTGAAAACGGCGGCGGCGAAGGCGCCCTCACCCACCCGGATGGAGGCGGATCGAACGTCCGCCCACCGCCATTCGCCGTCCTTGCGAACGAAGCGTTGTTCGATGTTGTATAGGTCCAATTCCCCCGCGATCTGACGGTCCATGTACGCCTTGATTTCGTCCACATGATCGGGATGGACCAGGCCTAACAGGTTGGTGTTTTGGAGTTCTTCCCCGGTTTGGCCGATAAAGGCCAAAAAATTGTCGTTGGCCCGAGTGATCCGGGCTTGGCCGTCGATACTGAACATGCCCACGCCGGCGTTGGCGAAAACGGCCCGGAAATATTCCTCCCGTTCACGAATGGCTTCTTCCATTCGTTTGTGGCTGGTAATGTCCCGAATGGCCTCGATGGCCCCGGCGGGCCGGCCTTCGGAATCGAACAAGGCCCGGGCCGTGGTGGAAAGGTGCAAGCCGTCCTTCAGCCGGGGATGGAAGGATTCGGCCACCAGGACTCCGCCCTCCCGTTCCTCGATCGAGACGTACTTATCCCGCAGAGATTCATCCCAGTGGCAGGCCAGATCGATCAGGACCGGGCGGCGTTCCCCGTAAAAGGGGAGGGCGTATTCCTGATCACCCTTGCCCAGCATGTCTTCGGCCGGGTACTCGGTCATCTGGACCATGGCCTTGTTCCAGGCGATCACCCGGCCGTCGTTGTCCACCACGAAGGTGGGGTCGGGCAGAAAATCGATGATCTGGCTGAATTTTTGCCGGGATTCGGTCAGTTCCCGCTCGGCTTGTTTTCGTTCGGTAATATCCGTCAACCATCCCAGGATCCCGGGCTGGCCTTCGTAATCGGTCCGCAAATAGGTGGCCATGATGTCGCGCACCTGGCCGTCGGGACCGAACATCCTCAGATCGAAATCCACGATCCGGTCCCGGTCCTTGAGCAGCGCCACAAGCCGGTTCCGTTCGCCGGGGTCCACGTACAATTGCGACGACGTTTCACCAACGCCGGCGCCGAACAGTTCCACGAATCTGGGGTTGGCGAACCGGATAATGCCGCCGGTGGACATGGCCACGCCGATGGGGCTGGAATCGAGAATCCCCTGGAGCCGGGCCTGGCTTTCGGCGATGGTCCGTTCCGCCTCCTTCCGGTCGGTCATATCCAGATGGACGCCGATGATCCGGGTCGGCCGGCCTTGTTCATCCCATTCCATCACCCGGCCCACGGATAGAATCCATTTCCAGGACCCATCCTTGGCTTTCAATCGGAATTCCTGTTTGTACTCCACG
This sequence comes from Deltaproteobacteria bacterium, assembly GCA_020056895.1. Lineage (GTDB taxonomy): Bacteria > Desulfobacterota > Desulfarculia > Adiutricales > JAGVGV01 > JAGVGV01. The sequence continues at coordinate 1,178 of JAGVGV010000063.1, read as the reverse complement.
GTTTTTTTCCGGTTGTATTCATCCATGGCGGCATTGAAGCGGACCTGGTCTTCGGGATGCATCAGTTCAAACAGATGGTTACCGCCTTCGACGAATTCATTCCGTTCGTATCCGAGCTGACGGTACCATTGGTCGTTGTGGTAATCCGTGCCGTCGATGGGCCGCCAGTCCCACAGCCCGGTGTTCGACGCGGTGAGGGCCAGTTCGAGCCGGCTCTGGCTTTCCTTCAGCAGTTCCTCGAACCGTTTTTTCTCCGTGATGTCGTCCACCACCCAGATCACGCCTTTGGCCAGATCCGGCGGAACGGACGAATCCACGGCCTTGCCGGAAAAGGAACACCAGACCGCCGTACCGTCTTTCCTTCGGAGCGGGTATTCCCGCTGCACCCGTTCGCCCTTATGCAAAACATCCAGGTTGGATTGCTTGAAGGTCTGAAAGTAATCGTCGTTCAGGTGCAGTTGGCTCATATGGAACCCGATCATTTCACCCGGGTCTTGGTAGCCCACGATTTCGGCCATGCTCCGGTTGACTCGGGCCAGTTCGCAATCACCCTGCATGAACATGATGCCGACCTGGCTGTTATCGAAAATCAGGAGCAGTTCTTCCTGGGCGATCTTGATTTGCTCCTCAATTTTTTTCCGTTCCGTAATGTCCGTCGAGATGCCGCAGACGGCATAGGGTTGGCCATCGGCGTTGAGCAGGGGGAATTTGATGGAATAAAAAACAATCGGTTCGTCGTTCACCAGAATCAGTTCCTCGCTGGCGACGGGTTTCATGGCTTCGACGACGCTTTTGTCGTTTTCCATCAACATTCTTCCAATCACGTCTCCGAAGAGTTCGCGATCGTTTTTCCCCAGTGGGTCGATTTCTCCAAAGCCCAAAGTACGCGACCAATCCTTGTTGACCAGGGTGTATTGTCCCTTAAGGTTCTTGGCGTAAATAAGCGCTCCGGAGTTGTCGATCACGCCCCTTAAAAGCGCCTGCTGTTCAACCCGTTCGCGTATGGCGGCTTTTCGTTCCGTGATGTCCCGGAAGGTGACCACCGCCCCGGTGACCACCTCCCCTTTCACGATGGGCGCGCTGGTGTATTCCACGGGGAACGAGGCGCCGTCCAGCCGCCACAGCACTTCATCGGCCACCTGGTGGGTTTCCCCTTGGGTGAAGGAATGGTGCATGGG
>JAGVGV010000047.1 GCA_020056895.1 Deltaproteobacteria bacterium | reverse complement strand
CCCACGTCCAGAACTCGGGGGAATTTTCGGTTTTGGCGGGTCACCAACAGGAGGGCGGCGTCCATGTCCAGCCGCCGGCCTAGGGCGTCGATGTGCCAGGGGTCCGGAACGTTTTGGTACATCTCTTCAAAGGCGCCGATGAATCGGCCGTCCTTGATGAAATAATCGTGATAGTCCCGGGAGCCGGCCATGGGTCAAACCCCTTGCCTGCGGCAGAAAAGAAAACGCCAGGGAAAAAATTTCCCGGCCGAGATTTCCCCCTGGTCCCCGGTCCGCCGGTCCACCACGGGTTGAACGTCAAACCCCTGGCGTTCAATGAAGGCGGAAAATTCCCGGATGTCCCAGATGTTGAAATAGGACCGGAGGCCCCCAAGGCCTCGGCGCCCATCGTCCAGATAGTCGTCCGTTTCGTACCGGATAGTTGTTTGGTCCGCCAAGGTGGTCCGGATGATCAGGATTTCCAGCGCCGCGCCGGCCAGCCGTTCCACCCCTTGATGATAATCCGGAAGGCAGAATAGGGTGTTCAGGCAGACCACGGCATGGTACCGGCCTTGGGTTTCTTCAATGGCTTCCACCCTGAATCGTTCGGCCGGGACAAACTCGGGCGACAGGGCGGCCCGGGCCATTTCAATGAAGCTGGGGGCGGTATCGATGCCGCTGTACGCCACATCCATATTCCGCCGGTAAAACGACCAGAACAGATACCCCGACCCGCACCCGGCGTCCAAAACACTCATCCCGGGCCGGTAAAACGGGGCCAGCAGGTCCACGGCTTGGGCGTGAGCATCGAGCTCGGCCGCCCGGCCTTTGGCCCGCGCTTCATACAAAGGAAAAAGCGTTTCCCGGGTGTGTTCCCAGATGTTGTACCGGGCGTCGGGGATCATGCCTCCATCCTGATGAGGCCGGCCACGATGTCGGCCGCCTGGGCCGCCTTGGCGGCGGAATGAGCCGGGGCGACGGGCAAACAGACGATCCGCCGGAACACGCTTTCGGCCGTGGGAAAAGCTCCTTCGCGGTACTCCAGTTCCCGCCGATAGAGCGAATGGTAATGGAGCGGTATAAAGAGAACGCTCGATCCGATGTTGTACGCTTTCAGCCGTTCGATGAAGGCGTCGCGGTCCATGGATGGGGGAAGGAGCAGGGGATAGAGGTGCCGGGCGTGGCGGGTATAGGGTTTCACCACCGGAACCTCAACGCCCGGGATGTCCTTCAGGGCCGCGTCGTACGCCCGTGCGTTTTCCTCGCGCCGCTGGATGAAGCCTTCGAGCTTGGCGAGCTGATGGATGCCCAGGGCGGCCTGGATATCCATCATGTTGTATTTGAACCCCAGTTCCTGAACATCGTACACCCAGGAACCCTTGGGCGCGTACCGGGTCCAGATCCGGCGGGCGTCCGAAATGCCGTACATGGCCAGCACCCGCATCCGGGCGGCCAGGGCCTGGTCTTGAGTAACGGCCATGCCGCCTTCGCCCGCGGCCACGTTTTTGGTGGCGTAAAAGGAAAAGCAGGTGATGTCGCCAAAGGACCCGATGGGCTGGCCGTTGTACCGGGTTCCCAGGGCGTGGGCCGCGTCTTCCACCACGAACAATTGGTGCTTCCGGGCCAGAGCCAGAATGTCGTCCATTCGGCAGGCATGGCCGCCGTAATGAACCGGTACAATAGCTCGGATCAGGGTTCCCGATCGGACATGCCGGGGCCGGCCGGTTAGGGCGTCCGGAACGCATTCGTTTTCCAGAAATTCCTTTAGCGCGACCGGGTCCAGATTGAAGGTATCCGGTTCCACGTCCACCAGAAACGGCCGGGCGCCCACGTACAAAATGGTATGGCCGGTGGAGGCGAAGGTGAAGGGCGAGGTGACCACTCCGTCCCCGGGGCCGATCCCCAACACGTGAAGCGCCACGTGGAGGGCGGCGGTGCAGGAATTTACCGCCACTCCGTACCCGGCGCCCACGTAATCTTTCAACGCGGCTTCGAACCGTTCCGTTTTCGGGCCCGTGGTCAGCCATCCCGACCGGAGGGTATCCACCACTTCGGCGATTTCCTCGTCGCCGATCATGGGCGGGGAAAAGGGCATGAAGTCCGGGAGGGGCCGGGGGGCTTTCCAATCCTGAGTGTTTTTGACGGCGGCCGTGGGCATGACGGGCATTCCTTCAAGGATAATTGGCGGTTCCCCGGGTTCCTGATGCATCAGGCATTCCGGTACCGTTGACTCGTGGGGTCGGGCGTCTGGCCGTCCCGAAGCGCCGCCGCGATTTCGCGAATGCCTTCGGCCACCGTCACCTGGGACCGGTACCCCAGCACCTCGTGGGCTTTGTCGAAATTCACGTGGTAATCCCTCAGGTCTGGCGGCTGGTCAATGGTTTCCACGGCCAGACCGGGGAATTGGTCGATCACCAGTTGGCCCAGGCGGCCGATCTGGTAGTTCTGGTCATTGGCCCCGATGTTGAACACCTGGCCGGAAACCTTGTCCACGGGCGCTTTCAAGGCCGCGATGAAGCCTCGGGCCACGTCGGCCACGTGGACCAGGGGCCGCCACTGCAACCCGCCGTAGATCCGGATTTTCCGGTTCACCACCGCGTGCATGGTCAGAATGTTGATGATCAGATCGAACCGCATCCGGGGCGAAAGTCCGTATACCGTGGCCAAACGCAAAAGGGTGGGGTGGAACCCGTTCCCGGCCAGAGCCCCCAACTCGGTCTCCATCCGGGCCTTCAGTTCGGCGTACAAGGAAATGGGATTAAGCGGCGATGTTTCGAACAGAATCCCTTCCTGGATGCCGTAGCACGAATCCGTGGAGGCGAACAGAAAGCGGGGCGCGCCGTAATACCGGGCCGCCTGGGCGGCGGCCAGGGACCCGATGTAGTTGACGTCCACGGTTTCGGATGGGTCCCGGTCGCAGGCCGGTTCGCCCACCAGGGCGGCCAAAAGGATCACAGCGCTCATGCCTTGAACGGCCCGGCTGACCGCCGGAATGTCCCTCAAGTCCCCTTGGATCAGGCGGAACCGGGGGCGGTTTTCCAGTTCGGCCAAAGGTTGGGGGCCGAAGAGCAGCCGGTCGAAGACCGTTACGTGGTATCCCTGGTCGAGAAGTTGGCGGGTCAGAACCGAGCCGATATAACCGGCTCCGCCGATCACCAGTATTTTTTCCGCGTCCGGCGTCATGCCTTCCTTATTCTCCATGTCAAATGAAGTTGCGGGTTTTGATGCGTTCCACGTCCGAAAGCAGCCGGTTGTACTTGGTCATCCGGCATTGGGGGCAGTTCACCCGGCAGAATTCGGCCTTGGAGACCATCCCCACTTGTTCCCTCCGCCGGCGGCCGGTCCAGATTTCGTGAAAGGATTCCCGGTCCAGATGGCCGATGGGTTCCCAAGTTTCGTGCCGGTTCAAACGGCCGCACAGGAACACCGACCCATCCGCGGCGATGACCGTGGACAGGCTGTGGGCCAGACAGGGCAAACCCGAATTGCCCGCTTCGCGGTTGTCTTCCAGAGCCGCCAGGTTCACCGAAAAACGGTCGTTTTCGTATTTTTTCAAAAACCCCAGGTCGGCCCGGCTCACCAATTCCGGATGGTCCACCACCGGCCGGATGTGGATGTACGATACCCCGATCTTCCTCAGGAACAGCACCAGCCGCTCGAGGGCGGCCAGGTCGTCGTTGAGGTTGGTCAGCACGTACCCCACTCCAAGGGTGGTTCCGGCCCGGACCGCCGCCAGGTTCATCAGGTTGCCGATCACCCGTTCGAAGCCGTCCACTTTTTTCAGCCGGCGGTACTGATCCCGGGTGGACGCATCCAGACTCACACGAATCCACTCGAAATCCCGGGGCCGGGAAAGGGGGACGTACCCGTTGGTAATGAGGCCCAGAGCCAGCCCCAGTTCCCGGGCCTGGCGCGTGACGGTATCGAATTGAGGGTGGAGCGTGGGTTCGCCGCCGCCTTCGATGACCACCCCCCGGGCGCCCCGGGCGTGGAGGTCTTCGAAGAGGGCGGAAAGGGTATCCAGAGCCATTTCGCCGGGAAGCCGCCTTCTGAGGCCGGCATCCGAACACCAGAGGCAGGCGTGGTTGCATTGGTTGGTCAACGAAAGTTCGACGCTGATGGGGTACGTGTCGTCAAAGGTCTGACAGTTGTTCCGCCGCAGGGCCTGCACCTTTTCGGGGAACAGCAAAACTTTTTCAAGGCTCACTTCGGCCGGCGCCACTCGGGCCTGGCCGGCGGTCAACCCGGGCCGGGACGCCAGGAAGTCGATGATCCGATCGTTGTCCGGTTCGGGCAGGTGTTCCAGAATCACTTCCAAAAGCGCCAGGTCGTCGGCCGATTCCACGCTGACCCTCAGGTGCGGCGCGGCCTTGGCCGCCGGCGGCAGGAGGATTCGGAACCGGTCCGAATGGTGGTGAAGGTACAAGGAACCGATTTTTTTTTCAGCCGCCGACCGGGGCGTGGCGGCGATCCGTTCCAAGGCCCGGGCGCTGAAGACGTCCACGCCCAGGCCGTACATCAGGCCGTGGTAATGGCTGTTCTGGGAAAGATCGGCGCCGTCGGCCAGGTGGGCTTCGATCAGCCGGTCCATGGCCGCCGGGTCCACCAGAGGAAAATTGCCGTTGACCCGGACCACGTGGTCCGTTTTTTCCTTACGGGCCGCCAAGTCCAGCCGGTCCAGAACCGAATCGGGATGTCCGGCCAGGACGTCGAGCCCCAGCCTTCGGGCTTCCTCGACCACGGCCTGGTCTCGATCCCAATCCCCCACGGCCGCCAGAACCCGGTGAACCCGCCGGGTGGATTGAAGCCGCCGGACGGCCCATTCCAGAACGCTGCGGCCCCTTAGCCGCGCCAAAGGGCGGGCGGCCAAAGCGCCTCGGCCGGGGTCCGGGGTATCGACCCGGGCGACGATGACGGCCAGGGTGATCACCAGGACCGAGCCTCCATGGTCACGGGCCGGGGGGAGACCATTTTGAGCCAGTGGGATTCCTGGCCGGGTTCGCCGGGGGCGGTTCGGCCCGAGGCCAGGGAGGGGATGAACCATCCGCCGATGGCGCCGGAACCACTTTCCAAAGCAGGCCGGCTGGGACCGGGAAGAATACCGGACCGGGAAAATCCTTGACGACGACTGATGTCTTGCATGGCCGTTCCTCCTGACCGGAAAAGGATGCTGAAGGAATGATCGCCATCCCCCGTGGTTCAGCCCCAAGCGAAGCAAGTTCCAGGCCAAGGATTAGGCCGGTAAGGCCGGCGGCCGACAAATCGGAAACGCGCCCTGGGCCCTTGGACCGTCCTCCCCCCCTCCTGGTATCCTCTTCCCTTTCCCCGGTTTTTTTGGCATCATTATTGATATGTCAAAACCGGGGATATCCCTGGCGGAGGTGCGTCATTCGTTGTCTGATCACGGGCGGAGCCGGTTTTATCGGGTCTCATCTGGTGGAAGAGGCCGTCCGCCGGGGAGACGAAGTGGTGGTGCTGGACAACCTGTCCACGGGCAAGCTGGGCAACCTGGCCGCCTCTGGGGATGGGTTCACCTTCATACAGGGGGATATCCAGGATCCGGAGGCGGTGGCTCGGGCGGTCCGGGGCGCCGAAGTCGTGTTCCATCACGCGGCCATGGCCGCCGTCCCCCTGTCCGTGGCCGATCCCATGAAATGCGCCAGGATCAATGATCTGGGAACCCTGGGCGTTTTTCTGGCGGCTCGGGACGCCGGGGTCCGGCGGGTGGTGTACGCCAGCAGTTCGGCCGTGTACGGCCGGATATCGGAACTGCCTCACCGGGAGGACATGATCCCCGACCCCACCAGCCCATACGCGGCGCACAAGCTGATCGGCGAACACTACGCGGCCATGTTCGGCCTTTTGTACGGCCTGGAAGTGGTTTCGTTCCGTTATTTCAATGTGTACGGCCCCCGGCAGGACCCGTCCTCCCCCTATTCGGGCGTCATCTCCATTTTCATGGACCGGATTCGGCGGGGCGATCCACCGGTGGTGTTTGGGGACGGTCTCCAGAGCCGCGACTTCATCCACGTCAAGGACGTGGTTGCCGCCAATTTTCTGGCGGCTTCGGCGCCGGGCGCGGCCGGCCGGGTATATAATGTGGGTACGGGCCGGTCGATCACGCTTTTGGACATGATCGCCATTCTGGAGAAGATGTCCGGCCGGAAGGCGGCCCCGGTCTTCGGTCCGCCCCAGCCGGGCGACGTTCGCCATTCCAGAGCCCAAGTGGCCAGAATCGCGGAAGAATTGGGGTTTCAAAGCGCCGTGGAGCTGGAGGCCGGGTTGAGGGAAACGTACCAGTGGTTCGTGACCCAAGGGGCCTGAGCTGCCTCATGAAAGGACTTAAACATTCGTCGAAGCCGGCCGAAGGGGCGCCGAAGCAAGATGGACTCTTACGGAGCTAAAGTTAATTTCAAGGAAAGTTCGAGGGACCCCGATTTTTTCCTAAAGTCCGTCGCCCGACCGGCCGATACGATGGATGAAGAGGTAGATTCCAGGGTAGGAATCAAATGGAGCCGGCATGACCATCACGTCCAACCAGATCCACAATGTCCTTCGCACCTACGGCAAGCAGCTTCGCCGGGGGATGCGGCTGGGCAAGGCGCGGCAGGGGGAATCGGCCGGCGAAGTGGATCAGGTGCGGATCTCGTCGGAAGCCCGGCGGATGCGGGTGGTCGAGCAGGTGGCCTCGGAAATTTTGGTGGGTCTGGCGTCGAAAGACGAACCGACCGACGACGTGGAACGCGAAATTTACGATACTTTGAGCAAGGAGCACGGCCAAACGCTTACGGCCGGCTTCGACCGGGCCGCGGGCCGGTTCCAGTTCGAAGCGATGGACCCGGTAACCGGCGTCTCCCAGCGGCTGGAAGCCGCGGACAATGAACGAATGAATGCGCGGTTGGTCGAAATCACGGAAGAAATCGTCGATCGCACCATGGTGAAAGGGGCTAGGCGATGAAAATATCCGAATGGGTCAAAGGGACCAAGCCGTACGAAACCGATTCGGCCAAGCGGACCAAAACCGACGGAACCGCCAAGACCGGCAACGGGTCGAGCGCCGCTTCCGAATCCTCCGGCTCGGACAAAGTCCGGATTTCGGACCGGTCCCGGGAAATCGCCCGAGTGCGGGAACTGGCTCTGGCCTCGCCCGACATTCGCGCCGAAAAAGTGGCCGAAGTGAAAGCCCGGTACGATTCCGGCGACTATGAAGTGGACCCCGACAAGGTGGCCGACGCCCTGCTTCGAGGAACCATCGACGAAACCGTGTGACGCATCCGCCCATTCCATCCGAGTGACTTTGAAACCCGGGCCGCCTTTGGTCCGGGTTTTGCCTTTTCTGGTACGTGATTTGCTTCCCCGGATCATGTCCCTTCCGATCCGGAATCCCGATCGGAACCGATTGGTTTGAAATGACATGGAAGCCTCGAAAGGACGCCCGCCATGGATTGGATCCGGCAAGGCGAGGAATGGTTTGCCCAGGGGCGTTTGGACCAGGCCCGGGAATGTTTCGGCGCCGCCCTTAAGGAACAGCCCCAAGATCCGGTGGCTCTGAACGATCTGGCCGTGGTGGCCTTGGCCGAAGGCGACGCCGGCCAGGCGGAAGACCTGTGGCGAAGGGCCGTGGCGGCGGATCCCGGATATTTGGAAGCCCGGGTCAACCTGGCCGACGCCCTGGCGGCCCGGGATGCCTGGGACGAAGCGGTCCCGCACCTGGAGGCGGTCCATGCCCGCATGCCGGACAGCGTGGACCTGATGGCCAAGTTGGGTCGGGCGTACGTTCGGTGCGGCCGGTTGGACGATGCCCGCCGGCTGGGGGAATCGTCCCCCGTTGTCCGCCGGACCAAGGAACTGGTGGATGCCGTGTGGACGGCCATCCACTATTGGGAACTGGAAGGCGATCTGACCACCAGGGAACGGTTGGAAGGCTTGGCCGGTACTGTTTTTTTGGCTATTGAAGGTCAAAGCGGCTCGGAAGCTCCGTTTCGCCTGGTGACGGATGACGGCCAGGGGGGCGTACAACTGGTGACCGGCCTCAAAGAGCTGTTCCACTACCGGTACGAGGCTTCGGCCAAAGTCGAACGGATGCGGCGGGAGGACCGGGATACCCGCACGGATTTTCTCCGCGTGGGCTGGGGGCCGGACTGGGACCTTTTCCGGGCCCGGCTGACCAAGGAAATCAAGGAAGAGGGCGGTTGTCTGGGGGATTTTACTCAGACCAAAAAAGTGCTCCGGTCGGAGCCCCGGCTTCAGAAATACAACCTGGCGGATACGCTGGAATATTTTCGGGCCAATTTGGGTCCTTGCGATTGCCATGTTCACCGGGCGGTCCCGGTGTGACCGGGTTTGGTGAGTAAAGGATCGTCGCGCTTGGGAATCGGGCCTCTGGGCCCCACCCCGATAGGGAGAGGGTAACGACATGAATGGACCCGTCGCGGCCACGGCCATGAATCATTCATCGGAAGAGATTCGGCCGGATCGGCGGATGTATCTGGACGCGTTTATCCGGTTGGGCATGCTGGGCATCCGCAACGTGGCGGACCTGGGATGCGGGGATGGCCCCTTCGTGGACATCATGGTGGAAAAGGCGCAACGAAAGGAAGTCTACTGGGGGGTGGATCTGGACATCACCCGGATCGAGGAAGCCCGGAAAAAATATCCCGGCTGGCGGTTTGCGTACGGGGACCTGATGGGCGATCAGGTCCGGGTCGAATTCATCAAATTCGATTCCTTTCTTTTAATGAACGTATTGGAATACCTGGAAGGGGATCAGGACCTGGATCTGATCCGAAGCCTCCCTTCCGGCCGGCCGGTGGTTTTTTCCCTGCCCACCTTTTCTCAGCCGAACATCGTCCGCCTTTTTAGCGAGCCCAAGGATGTTTATGAACGGTACTCGCCTTTGGTCAGCATCAAGTACATGGGTAAATTCGATCAGGGGCCCGGCCGAAGGTGGCTGATGGTGACCGCTTTCCGGTGGTGAACCGTTTTTTTCTAATCCTCGGCCGGTTTCCGCGTCAATAACAGGCTCGGGCCAGAAGGCCGTTGCCGAGCCGCACGGCGTTTTCGGTCATGGCGTCCCCGGCCCAGGGACCCAGGCCCATACATTGGTATTCATACAACACTCGCGAGTACGTGCCGATTTCGTGCCCGGCCTGGTCGCCGCTGATGTTGTGATAGGCATGCACTAGTTCATGTGCCAGGCTGATATATGAAGGACGGTTTTGCACTACGCCCGTTGTATCCGTGAAGGTGGTGCTGGATGCATTCCAACGAACCACCGATGGTTGTCCCCCCTTGGATACCAAACCGTTCCTTAACGCCGCCACCAAAACAACCCGGACGTCATCGGCCGGCTGTCCCACCAGAGGCGCCGGGAAAACGGCCGTGCCGTTCACCCAGTTGGTGATCATCAGCGGCGTAATCCAGTTCACGCCATGAACCGTATCCGATGCGGCGATAATCGGTAATCCCATCAGGTCGTAGATTGGGCAGGCGCACATTTGCGTGGCCAGCCAGGCATGGCCTCCGCCGTGCCCTGCTTGCGCCAACGAGGCGGTGATGGCCGCGCCCACCTGGCCATGGTTGAATTCCACGGCATAGGCGATCGTGCTTTTGGCGTTGTCCTGATTCAACCCCATCACCGCGCATTTGTTCGTGGCCTGCATGTCCCACTCCTGAATCCCGACCCGGTTCCCCGTCAGGGTGATCTGGTTGCAGATGGTGGTCAACACGAACTGACCCGCCGCGAAACCGCTCAGTTGGAATACGGCGGCCACGACGTCGGCCTGATGCAGCGGGGTGTTGTTGCCTCGCGGTATGCCAATCCCCGTGTTCACCGTGTTCAAATTGGCGGGCGGCT
>JAGVGV010000139.1 GCA_020056895.1 Deltaproteobacteria bacterium | reverse complement strand
GCGGCTTCCTGAATCCCGGTTTCCGGCAGAAGCACGCCGAATTCCTCGCCGCCCAAACGACCGGGCACGTCGGATTCCCTCAAGGCTTCACGGATGCTCCGAGCCAGATGGACCAGGGCCCGGTCGCCCATCGGATGGCCGTACCGGTCGTTGATCGGCTTGAAATGGTCGGCGTCGATGACCAAAAGGCTGAAAGGCCGCTCGTACCGGGCCGCCCGGATCGCTTCGGCGTTCAACCGTTCCAGGAAGACCCGGCGGTTGGTCAAACCCGTCAGTTCGTCCACGCTGGCCAGGAATTCCAACCGGCGCTGGAAGTGGTTCACCACCAGAACCACGATCACCAGAATAACCACCGTGGCCAGCAGGCCCAGCCCCAGGTTGGCGAAAAAGGCGGACCGGATCGGCTTCAGGGCCGGGTCTTCGCTCTGCTCCACGATCAGAAACCAGTTGAACCGGGGGAAGTACCGGGCGGCCAGGAACACCCGGCCTTCGGGCCGATCGATTTCGTACGTGGCGATGGCCGCCTTTTGTTTCAGAATGGTCCGGAAAATCTCGCCGTCCACTTCGCTGTCCGTCACCCGGACTTTTTCCACCAGCGCGGCATCCGGATGCACCTCGATCAGGCCCTTGTCGTCGATCAAATAGACCATGCGCCGGTACCGGGCGTGATACTGAGCCAATATCCGGCCGATCTGGTCCATGTTCAAACCCACGCCCGTCACGCCCAAGAGCCGGCCCTGGTCATCATTGAGCCGGTGGTTGATGAAAATGGTCAGGGTCCCGGCCGAGGCTTCATCCGTATCCACGTCCAGGTCCAGGGCCACGTTTTTTTTCTTGAAGTCGTAATACCAAACGTCGTGAGGGTCCTGGGGATTCAGGGTCTTTAACACCCCGTCGTAATAATAGTACCGGCCGGTCCTTTCCGAAACGAAAAAAGCGGAGAAAAAGTGGTACCGATTCTTGATTTCCCTAAGATATTTGACCACCGGCGCCATGTCTTCCTCGGTCCTGGCCCAGTCTTTCAGAAAGGTATCGTTGGCCATCAGGGACGAAACATGAACGGGCATCATGAGATCGGTTTGGATTTCGGAAAGAATGTTGTTGCTGATGAGCGGCAGGGTTTCGTCCAGGGAACTGGTTCGAAAGCTGCTTTTGGTGACCATGAACCCGATCAGGCTGGTGGAAACGAAGGCAACGCCCAAAACCAAGCCGAGCACCAGGATCAATTTGGCGCGAATGCCCAATGTATGGCTCCTTCAAAGCGATGAATCAGGCCGGCGCTCACCGCCAGGTATACGTTCGGCCTCATGCGGAGTGTCGCTACACATATGAAAGTATACCACGAAACCCGGAAGGAACAGCCATGGAATGCTGGCGGTCCTGTTTTTCAAACGTTGCCCATGGAAAAGCCTGGGATTACGTCAGCGCCTCCCCCTTCCACCGGTTCCGGCCCGATGATTTGGCTTCGTATAGCAGGCGATCGGCTTTTTCCACAAGTTCCTGAAGGGTCCGGTTCGGCTCCGGCCAAGTGGCGGCCACGCCCAGGCTGACGGTCACCACCGGCGCGGCCTCGGAATCCGGGTGAGGCAGCGCCAGATCGGCCACGCCAACCCGGATCCGTTCGGCCACCTGGCCCGCGTCTTCCAACTGCGTTTCGGGAAGAACGGCGGCGAATTCCTCGCCTCCGTACCGGGCGGCCAGATCCGCCGGCCGCAACAGAGCGGCGGTCAGGGTTCGGGCCACCTTTCTCAGGCACTCGTCCCCGGCGGCGTGTCCGAAGCGGTCATTATACCTTTTAAAATAATCCACGTCCAAGATGATCACCGCCATGGGGGCGCCCGCCCGCGACGCCCGGCGCCATTCCTGATCCAGCGCCTGATCCAGTGCGCGGCGGTTGGGAATATCCGTCAGGCCGTCGATGGAGGCCAGGCTTTCCAGGAGGTCCGTTTTCCGTTTGAGTCCCAAATGGGTCCGGACTCGGGCCAGCACGATGGGCAGCTTGAATGGTTTGGTGATGTAATCCACCGCGCCCAGGTCCAACCCCAGGGTTTCGTCCTGAACCTCGCCTTTGGCGGTGATGAAGATGACCGGGATGCCTCTTGTGGCGGGGTCTTCCTTTAGCCGGCGGCAAACGTCGTACCCGTCCATCCCCGGCATCATCACGTCCAGTAGGATCAGGTCGGGCGCGTCTTCCTTGATGCCGGCCAGTTCCAGGGCCTTGGCCCCGCTGGTGGCCACGCGCACGTCGTATTCCTTGCGCAGGGCTTCGCCGAGCATCCGGATGTTGACCGGAACGTCATCCACGATCAAAATCCGGGGCCGGTCCGGTGGTGGATTCATCCCTTCTCCTTGTTGGATGGGGTCAGCCGGTCCAGGATGGCTTGGACGATGGGACGGGCGGCGTCGTAATCGAACCGGGCCATGGCGTTTTCCAGGGATACCGCTTCATCATCCAGGCCGGCGGCGGCCAAGAGGGGCCGGATTTCGTTAAGCGCGTCGTCCGCGTCCAGCCCGGCCGCCAAAAGCCGGTGGGACAGGGTGTGCAGTCCTCCGTCCAGGCGGCTCATATCCATGGCGGTGGGAACCGGGCCAGGGCGGGGCGCGGACTTATGCCGCTCCAGACGGCCGATGGCGCTGACGGCCTGGTCGAGCCGCGCCCGCCAGATGGTCAGCCGGGACGAGGACGCCGGGCTTGTTTTCGTTTCCTTTTCCAGGTCCGCCGAAGCCCGGGCCAGGTCGTCCAGGCCCAGG
>JAGVGV010000189.1 GCA_020056895.1 Deltaproteobacteria bacterium | reverse complement strand
CACGTGGTTCAGCCGTACCGCCTGATCCGAGGCGAAAAAAGCGACCGGTTGGCCATTTATTCCATGGGTAATTTCATCGCCAACCAGAACAAGGAATTCACTCAACTGGGCGTAATCTTCAAAATGGACCTGATCCGGGAGGAAGACGGCCGCAAACGGATCGCGGACCTGACCGCCTGGCCCACTCAGACCATCCGCCGGCCGGGTCCTTCCGGGTTCCGGATTTTACCCCTGGAACAGGTGGTGGCGAATGAGGCCCGGTACGGCGTACCCGCCGCGATGTTGCCGGGGTTGCGGAAAAACCTGACCACGATGAACGACCACCTGAGGTCCATGCTGGGGTAACGCCGGGTTTTTCTCGGTTCGGAAGCCTGAGGAATCAGGATGCTCCGCCGTCCGGGCGCCCTTCCCGTTGAAGCCTGAAGAGAACATCCATGGCGTCCCGGGCCCGGTCCACCGGCACGAACACATGGTCGTGATACGCGCCGGCCATCACGTTGCAACTGATTCCGGCCCGGGCCAGAGCCCCGGAAAAGGCGGCGGTCAACCCCACGGCGGCCAGATCGGAATGGACCGTCAGCGTGATCCAGGCGGCCCGAAACATTATGGGCAGACCACGCGTTCGGGCCAGACCTTCTTCCAAAACCACCGTCAGGCCTTCCGGTTCGCGCATCGTGGCCACGACATCGAGCCCGCCCAGGTCCAATGCATCGGGGATCGATGAAAAGACGTACACGCCCGGGTGGACGACCGGCTTCAGGGTTGCCAGCAGCCGGCCCAGATCGGATTCCGGTGGGGACATGGCGTTCCGAGGAAAAAGGTCCAAACGGGCGGGCATTATCCCTTCTGGTCGGTCACGCCGGTCCGAACGGCGAAACGAGTCAGGGCGGCCACGTCCTTGATGCCCGTTTTTTCAATGATCCGACGGCGATGGGTTTCCACCGTGCGGGGGCTGATGCCCAATTGGGCGGCGATTTCCTTGGTGGATCGGGCGGCGGCCAACAGTTTGAGCACCTGGGCTTCGCGGCGGGTCAGGTCCACGGGGTCCGGGGATTCATCGTCCGAAGAGGTATGAAGAAACCCCTTGACCACCAGGTCCGTAACCGTGGGGCTCAGGAACATCCGGCCGGCGGCCAAGCTCCGGATAGCCTGGCACACGTCGCGGAAGGCCGATTCCTGAGTCAGGTATCCGGCCACGCCCGCCTGAAGAATCGCGGCCAGTCTTTTTTCTCCGGCATGAGCCGACAGCGCGATTACCCTGGTGCCGTTGCATTCCTTAACGATCTTCCGGGCGCCGTTCGCTCCCAGGCCTTCCAAAAGGTTCGCTTCCATCAAGACGACATCGGGTTTTTGGTCCTGGATCATTTGGAGGGCGGTCCGGATGCTGGCGGCGTCGCCGATCACGTCGATATCCTCCTGGCGTTCGAGCAACAACCGCAAGCCTTCACGGGTGAGGGTATGGTCGTCCGCCAAAAAAACGCGGATAGGCATGGTGGGTTCCCCTTGTCGCGCGGGTTCGCGCTACGTACTAACGGTATTTTGATATACGAGCCACCGAGGCCGCCTTGCTGGCCGGCGGGCCTTCGCTGTTCCCTGCCAGCGATTATAGCTTCATCTTTGGTCCGTTACCAGGAGAAAAAAAGGAAGAAACCCGGACCACGGCCGACTGAACGGAAGATACTTTAACATTTTCGATCGATACGCCGGGATTTCTCTCCAGATACATCGATTTTGCCCCTTTTCAAACAAAGCTAGAGTATTTCCTAAATTTCCTGTCGCCTTACGCCACGCCCTTCGCCCAGCCGCCATCGATGGGAATGGACGCGCCGGTGATGTACCCGGCCTGTTCCGAAGCCAAAAAGGACACCAGTTCGCCCAGGTCTTCGGGCTGGCCCATGCGCTTCATGGGGATGGCGGCCGCGAAATCGGCCACGATCTCCGCTTCGGCCCGGCCGGTCTGTTCGGCCCGGGCCTGAGTCATCTGGCGGACCCGGTCGGTTAACGTCCAGCCGGGCATTACGTTGTTGACCGTAATGCCGTTCACGGCGATTTCGTTGGACAGCGTTTTGGCCCAACCGTGTACGGCCGCCCGAACGGCGTTGGACAGAATCAGGCCGTCGATGGGCTGTCGGACCGCGATGGAGGTCAGGTTGATGATCCGGCCCCATTTTCGTTCCATCATCCCCGGCAAGAGGGCCTTGGTCAACCGGACGGCGCTCAGGAGGTTCAGATGGAAGGCGGCCAGCCAGTCAGCGTCGCCGAATTCCAGAAAGGTCCCAAAAGGCGGGCCGCCGGCGTTGTTCACCAGAATATCCACTTGGCCTAAATTCCGGAGCGCGTATTCGGCCAACGCCGTCACCTGGTCGGGCTGGGACAGATCCACCGCGAAAAAGCCCACGTCGGCCCCCGAGGTCCGGTGAAGACCGTCGGCGGCCTGTTCCAAGGCAGCCTGAGTCCGTGCGGCGAGGATCACTCGGGCGCCCTCCCGAACCAGCGACGCGGCCGCGGCCAACCCCAACCCTCGGTTGGCTCCGCAAACCAGGGCGGCCTTTCCTTTGATCCGGAGATCCATGGCTTATCCTTTCGCTTCCGTTTTCCTCCCAGGGAAAACCCTTGGGGTCAGGGGTGAGGGCCGCCGGGCGGCGGGCCGGCCGCTCCATTCCCGATGAACTGCAACTGGTAAAGTTTTTTGTACAAACCATCCCGGGCCAGCAATTCCTCGTGCGTGCCCGATTCCATGGCCCGGCCCCGGCCCAGCACCAGAATCCGGTCAGCCCGGCGGATGGTGGACAAACGGTGCGCCACCAGGATCGACGTCCGTCCGGCGGTCAGGGTTTCCAGAGCTTTTTCGATCAGGAGTTCGCTTTCCGAATCGATAAACGCCGTGGCTTCGTCCAACAGGAGAATCTGAGGCTTCTGGTACAGAATCCGGGCCAGGGAAATGAGCTGCCGCTGCCCCACGGACAATATCCGCCCCCCTTCCCCCAACTCCTGATCGTACCCCTGGGGTAGAACCCGGATAAAACCGTCGGCGCCCACGGCTCGGGCGGCGGCCTGAACGGCGTCGATGGAATAACCTTCCCGGGCCAGAGCGATGTTTTCGGCCACCGACCCGTTGAACATGAACACATCCTGCATCACCAGGCCCAGCCGGCGGCGGTGATCGTTTTGCGAAAGGTCCCGGATGTCCACTCCATCCACCAGAATCCGGCCTTCCTGGGGATCGTAAAACCGAAGTAAAAGGCTGATGATGGATGTTTTTCCCGCGCCCGTGGGACCCACGATGGCCAGAGTCCACCCCGGTTCCAGGTCAAAGGAGAGGCCGTCCAGCACCTTGGGGCCGTCCGGGTACCCGAAGCTTACCCGATCGAAAACAATCCCGCCGCCGCCTGACGCAAGAACCACCGGGCAGGCGGCCTGAGGCAGGGAATGGTCCTGATCCATGAGCCCGAAAATGCGTTCCAGCGAAGCCATGGCGGATTGGAGGATATTGAACTTTTCGGCCAGATCCCGAATAGGCTGAAAAAGCTTGCGGATATACCCGATAAAAGCCACCACCACGCCCAGGGTGATGGTTTCTTCCAGCACCCCCCGGCCGCCGGACCAGAGCACCAGGGCCAGGGCCGCGGAACCGATCAGTTCAATCACCGGCATGAACAGGCCGAATACCCGGATCTGCCGCATGCCCGCCAGGAAGTTATCATGGTTCAGGCGGGCGAAAATTTTGGCGTCGTGCTCTTCACGACGAAAGGCCTGGACCACGCGGAGACCCGCCACGGCTTCACCCACGGCCGCGTTGATTTCCGCCGCCTTGGCCCGGATTTCCCGGAACACGTCCCGGGCCAGCCGGCCGAAGACCACGGACACTCCGACCACCACGGGCAACAAAACGAAGGTGGCCAGAGCCAGCTTCCAATCCAGCCAGACCATCACCGCCATGATGCCCAGAACAATGAACACATCGCTGAAAAAAGTGACGGCCACGGATTTGATCATTTCGCCCAGGTTTTGAACATCGCCGGTCACCCGGGCCACCAGCCGGCCGGTCAACGTGCGGTCGTGAAACGCCATGGGCTGTTTCAGGATATGGGCGGTCAGCCGCTGCCGAAGGTCGTGGGCCAACCGCTGCCCCACGTATTCCAGCAAGATGGTATGCCCCACTCCGAACCCATACCCCAGCAACAGAACGCTCAACGCCGTGAGCGCCACCCAAACCAGGCCGGCCAGGTCCACGGCTCGGAGCTGGATAATATCCTGGGCGGTGAGTTTTTCCAGGTTCGAAGCCGATACGGCGGCGATTCGGGGGTACAGCGCGAAGAGATCGGGCCGGCGTTCGATCAACCGGGCCACATCTTCCTTTCCCGGATCGGCCAGGTACCAGGTATGGCTGGACAGCGCTCCGGATGTCCTCAGCGCGTTCCGGTCTTCCGGATCGAGGGACCTCAGATCGTGGTCCGCCAGGAAAGAAAGCCCCGGCCGGCCCGAAGGCTTGAGCTTCGACTTGGCCCGGTTCAGAGCCGGCCCGGCCCGGTCCCCGGCTTTTTGTTCATCCAGCGAATAATGGGCCACCACGATATACCGGTCAATGGCCACCTTGGTCAGGTACGGCAGAATCAGGTCCATCAGGGTGCCGCCCAGGATCAGGAACGACACCAGCGCCAAAAGCCGGATGTAGGGCCGGGTATAGCCCGCCAGACGCCTGAGGAGCCCCAGATCGTACGAGGCCCTTCGGCTGTCTTCAATATAGCCGTAATCGTTCCACATCAGCCCACGGGCTCCAGGGGCGCGGCCGGCCCGGTTGAAACGGCTTCGAGGTCGTCGATGGGCCCCGCGTTCTGCAGTAAGGCCAAGTGAGCGAAATACCCTTCGGCCCGCATGAGTTCATCGTGGGCGCCGGATTGGGTCAGCCGGCCCATATCCAGAACGTGGATCACGGCGGCCGGCCGAAGGCTGGTCAAACGGTGGCTGATGATGATCGTGGTTTTGCCCGCTCGGGACTCGGCCAGGTGGTCGAGAATCCGTTCCTCCACCGATGCGTCCAAGGACGAAAAAGGATCGTCCAGGATCAACAGGGGCGGGTCCACCAGCAGGGCTCGGGCCAAAGCCAGCCGCTGACGCTGGCCTCCGGATAGAGTCAGGCCCCGTTCGCCCACCAGCGTTTGGTACCCTTGGGGAAAGGCCGCCACTTCGTCGTGAATCCGAACCGCCCGAGCCGCGGCTTCGACGTCCCGAGGGTCGGCGGCCGGCCGGCCGAAGGCAATGTTGTTGTACACCGAGCCGCTGAATACGTATCCATCCTGAGGCACGTACCCGATCGCGGACCGAAGGTCCTTCAGCTTCAGGCGAGTGACATCCACGCCGTCGATGAACACCGTTCCGGCGGGCGGATCGAACAGCCGGGGAATCAGATTGACCAGCGTGGTCTTGCCCGATCCGGTCCGGCCCACCAGGGCGGTGAACCGGCCGGCGGGAAACGACAGGGATACGTCGGCGAGGGCCGGTTCGGTCCGTCCGGGGTATAGGAAGGTCAGGTTCCGAATATCCACCCGGCCTTGGAACGCCGGTGGATCCAAAGGAGCCTCCGGGTCGCGGATTTCGGGCCGCGCCAAAAGAATTTCATCCAGCCGGGCCAGGGCGGCCGCGCCCCGCTGCATCATGTTCATCACCCACCCAAGGGCCATCATGGGCCAGGCCATCAGGCCCAGGTAGCTGATGAAGGCCACGAAATCGCCGGGGCTGATTTCGTTCAGAATGGTCAACCGGCCGCCGAAGTAAAGAACGATGGCCAGCGAAACGTTGGCCACCATGGTAAGCATGGGAAACATGGACCCGGAAACGCGGCTAAGGCGGACGTTCTGGGTTACATAGACCCGGCCCAGACGATCCAGATCGCCCAGAACCAAATCCTCGCGGACCGCCGCCTGAATCACCCGGATTCCGGCCAGGTGTTCCCGCACCTGGTCGCTCATACGGCCGAAGGTGTCCTGAACCTGCCGGTACCGCCGGAACATCACCGTTCCCAGCCGCCGGGTGACCAGGGTGATAATGGGCATGGGCAGAAGGGCCAAAAGGGTGAGGGTGGGATGGATCCAGACCATGAAGCCAAAGGAGGCCGCGCCCATCAGGATGGAATCCACCAGGGCCACCAGCCCCATGCCCGCGGCCATGCGCAAGGCTTCCAGGTCGTTGGTGGCTTTGGCCATAATGTCGCCGGTGGTCCGGGTGAGGTACCAGGCCGGAGGCAGGCCCAAAAGCCGCTCCATCATGCGGTTCCTAAGGTCTTCTTCCACGATGCGGGAAAACCCCAGGATCAAGACCCGCCAGGCGTACCGCAAGGCGCCGATGCCCACGGCCAGGGCCACGATCACAAGGCCCAGCCGTAGAAGATGATCGGCCGTGGCCGTGCCGTCGGACAGGCGGTCCACGCCGTTCTTGACCACCCGGGGGATGAAAAGCTGAAAGCCGTCCACGACCAACAGGGCCAACAAGCCCCACAGGACCCGGCCCCAATGACGACGAAAATAGGGAGTTAACGTGGCCCACCGTTTCATGGGTAGGGTATAGCATGGGGAGAGCGTTTAAAAAAGTCCCCCGGCGGGGGACCGTTTGAAAAAGCTCCCCCCATACCCCCTTCCAAACTTTTTGATACGGTCCCCGTTTGGGTTTGGGCGTTTTGCCCGGCTCCAAACGGGGACCGTGAAAAAATTGAGGAAAGGGTTCGGGGAAAACCCTTTTTCAAAAGGGGGTTCCCCGGTTCCTCCCCCCGCCGCAGGCCGGACAATGGGGGTCGGGGTGGATGGGGATTTCGTGAAACGATCCGGACCAGAGGTCGAAGGTGATCAGCCGGGCGGGCAGGGTGACCGGTTGTCCGGAAAGAATTTTCATGGCCAGGGCGGCCGCGATGGACCCCGCCGCGCTGGCGGCCGGGCCGATGATCCCCACGGTATCGGTGCTGGGCAGGGATCCCGGAGGCGCGGGCTGGGGGAACAGGCACCGAAGGCACGGCGTTTGGCCGGGGTGGATGGCTAAAACGTTGCCCGCCGACCCCACGGCTCCGGTCCAAACCCAGGGAATCCCGGCGGCCGCGGCCCAATCGTTCACCACGTATCGGGATTCCTGGTTATCCAACCCGTCCATAATCAGGTCCACGTCCTGGGCCAGAGCCTGGATGTTATCCGGTCCCACCCGGGCCACGATCCCTTCCACCAGAACATCGGAATTCATGGCCCTTAGGGCGTCCCGAGCCAGGAGCGCCTTGGGCCGGCCCGAGGCTGCCGAGGCTTCGTTGTACAACAATTGCCGGCCCAGGTTCCCGATTTCCGGAACGTCCGAATCCACCACCCGCACTCGGCCCACGCCGGACCGGACCAAAAGCTGGGCCACGGTCCCGCCCGTGGCGCCGACTCCGGCCACCAACACCGATGACCGGGCCAGCGCCGCCTGACCATCCGGTCCCAGGCCGGGAAAAAGCGTCTGCCGGTGGTGCCGCGATACCATAAACGCCTCCCGATGATTTGGGAAAAATGGAATTCCTTCCGCCGGAAGAGATTCCAGCCTACCACCAGGCTTAGAGCGGAACAAGCACCCCT
>JAGVGV010000272.1 GCA_020056895.1 Deltaproteobacteria bacterium | reverse complement strand
CTAATTATCAAAAAGCGGTGGAACTCCGTTGGCTTCAATGGTTTCCAAGGGAGAAGGAACCCCGGGGCTCCAAATAGGATCGGGCGGGGTGACACCCGCCCGAAACATTAAACGCCTTTAGGTCCAAAAAGCAAGCCGCCCTCCTGGGTTACCCGCCCCAATACGCCTTCTTCACTTCCGGTTCGTTCAATAATTGGCTGGAGGGGCCTTCCAGCACGATCCGGCCGGTGTCCATCACATACGCTCGCTGGGAAAACAGCAACGCCACCCGTGCGTTCTGTTCCACTACCAGTATGGTCAGGCCTTCCTGGTTCAATTGCTTGAGCGTGCGGAACAGTTCGTACATCAATAACGGCGCCAAGCCCATGGACGGTTCGTCGAGCAGCAAAAAATCACACCGGGTCATCAGGGCCCGGCCTACGGCCAGCATCTGTTGCTCGCCGCCGCTCAAGGATTCGCTCCGCTGCTTCCGGCGTTCGGCCAGGCGGGGAAACAGGGTGAAGATCCGGTCCAGTTCCTTGTCGAAGTTCTGCTTCTTGTCCCGGGCGTACGTGGCCAGGATCAGGTTTTCCATTACGGTCAGGTTGCCGAAAATGTGCCGGCCTTCGGGCACCAAGGCCAGGTTCAGCTTGGCCACCACGTCGTGGGGTTCCTCGTTCAAGAGGCTTTGGCCTTTGTACTTGATATTACCGGCGTAAACCTTGGGCGCCTCGGGCGGGGGCAGCCGCATGATGCCGTGGAGGGTCGTGGTCTTGCCCGCGCCGTTGGCCCCGATCAGGGCCACGATCTCGCCTTCGGCCACGTTGAAGGAAACGCCGTGGAGGGCTTCGATGGACCCGTACCTCACCACCAGGTTTTCAACTTCGAGCAGCATCAGATCGTATCGTCTCCCAGATAGGCCTTGATGACGGCCGGGTTGTTCTGGATTTCGGTCGGAGTGCCTTCGGCGATGGTGGCGCCGAAATCAATCACTTGAATCCGCTGGCAAAGGCTCATCACCACCTGCATCTGGTGTTCGATCATCCAGATGGTGATGGGGAATTCCTTGTGAATCCAGCCGATCAGGTCGATCAAACCGGTCAGGTCGGCCGTGTTGAGGCCGGCGGCGGGTTCATCGAGCATCAACAGCCGGGGATGGATGGACAACGCCCGGGCGATTTCCACCTTGCGACGAGTCCCGTATGGCAGATTCTTGGGGAATTCGTCCGCGTACTGGTCCAGGTCCAGGGCTTCCAGCGTTTTCATCGCGTTGGCGGTAATGTCTTTTTCCTGGTCCCGATACCGCGCGGACCGGAAGGAACACCCAAAAAACCCATAGGAAAGCTGGCTGTGGTGGGCCACCCGGATGTTGTCCAGCACGGTCATATCATTCCAGAGCCGGATGTTCTGGAAGGTGCGCGAAACCCCAAGAGTGGTCACATGGTTGGGCTTGAGACCGGCGGTGGGCTGGTCCTTGAACCGGATGGTCCCCATGGTGGGCTGATAAAAACCGCTCACCAGGTTGAAAATGGTGGTCTTGCCCGCGCCGTTGGGCCCGATCAACCCCACCAGTTCCCGTTCCTCCAAGGCCACGCTGAAACTCGAGACCGCCCGCAAGCCGCCGAACTGCTGAGTAACGTCCTTCACGTCGAGAAGCGCCATCGGTATCCGTCCCTACTTGAACCGGAAATAATCCCGGAGCCCCGGAAAATAATCGGTCAGCTCGCGGTTCCCCATCAACCCCTCGGGCCGCCACCGCATGATCACCACCAAGAGAAGCGGTATGAGCACCCACTTCCAAACCTGGGAAACTTCATACGAACTCGGGATCAGATGCGCCCAATGAAGCGCGGAATTGAGGATCGGGATGATGAACCGGAGCGCGTCCACCAGCACCGTGAACAGCACCGCCGCGATCACCGAACCGGACAGCGACCCCATCCCGCCCAAGTACACCATGAGCAACGCTTCGGTGCTTTTCAGGATGTTGAAGGTGGACGGGTTCACGTACCCAATGGCGTGGGCCAACAGCCCGCCGGCCAGGCCGGCCAGACCCGACGACAGCATGAAGGCCGCGATCTTCATCCGGTTCGTGTTCACGCTCATGATTTCGGCCGCGATCTCGTCCTGGCAGATGGCAATGATGCCTTTCCCATAGGTGGACGTTACGAACCGGCGAAGCAGCCAAACGCTGAACACCGTCCCCAAAAACACCCAGATCATCATCCAAGGCAGGTCCCAGGATGTTTTCAGGCCGAACACCTGAGGCGCCTTGTCCATGGCCTGGGTCACCTGGCCCATGCCCATGAACCCCCGGGCCCCGCCGATCACGTTCATGTTTTCAATGGTGCTTTTAATGATGTAGCTGACGGCGATGGTGATGATGGCCAGGTAGTCCCCCCGGGTTTTAAACGAAGGGATGGAGATCAAAAAGCCGATGAAGGCCGCGGCGGCCATGCCGACCAGCAGACAAAAGGGAAAACCGAACAAGGCCAGAGCGGGCGACAAGGACGGGTCCCCGAACACCTGGCTTTTGCCGAACAGCGCCACGGTCATGAGAGAACTGACATACGCCCCCACGGCCATGGGCCCGGCGTGGCCGCAGTTGAATTCCCCCATGTACCCGTTCACCAGGTTCAAACTGGTGGCCATGATGATGTTGATGCCGGTAAACATCAGCACGGACTGGAAATACACGTTGATCGATTCCTGGTACGACAGCCAGACCAGGCAAAAAAGAAGCACCGCCAAAAGGAACGGCGCGTTCCACGCGGGCGCCGCCCGGCCGAAGAGCCGCACCAGGCCCATGGCGCCCAACAGCAGGTGAATGCAGAGAATCCAGTCCGAATCCATCCGCCGATCCTGGAAAAACAGCCACCAAGCCCCCACGGAAAGGGTTCCCAGGACCACCCAAAAGCCGTACTCGCGGGCTCGCTCTCCGCCATAAAAGGCGAACGTCGCCCCGCCGCCCCAAAGAATCAAAGCAACCAGCCAGTAGCCGTCGGCCCGG
This sequence comes from Deltaproteobacteria bacterium, assembly GCA_020056895.1. Lineage (GTDB taxonomy): Bacteria > Desulfobacterota > Desulfarculia > Adiutricales > JAGVGV01 > JAGVGV01. The sequence continues at coordinate 7,976 of JAGVGV010000272.1, read as the reverse complement.
CCCGAAAGGAACAGCCAGGCGATCATGGCCCACAAACCGGCCGCCAGAATGGGTTTCGTGTAGTTCTTCATGTTCGTTTGACGTTCCTTCGAACCGCGTTTCAACCCATTAAATTTTCTGGAATCGAGCCACGCCGAAAAGCCCGGTGGGCTTCATCCAAAGAATGAACAACAAAATGGTGAAGGCGATGAGGTCCCGGAAAGTGGATGGCAGAAACGCCGCCACCATGATTTCCACGAACCCCAGCAGAAAACCGCCGGCGAAGGCCCCGCGGATTTCACCAATGCCGCCCACCACGGCGGCGATAAACGCCTTCCAACCCACCATGGCGCCCATGTACGGGTCCAAAACGGGATAACTCATGGCGAAGAGCAACCCGGCCAGAGCGGCGAAACTGGACCCGAGAACGAAGGTGAACACGATGACCGTGTCCGGCGGAATGCCCATGAGCGGCAAGGCGAACCTGTCGTAGGATAAGGCCCGCATGGCCATGCCGATCTTGGTCCGGGAAACAATGGTTTCCAGTATCAGAAAACTGCCGATGGCCACCACGATGACCGCCACCTTAAGGTTGGTCAGTTTCACGTCGCCCAGGGAAAAAACCGTGGTGGTCACCAGTTCGGGAAAAGCCCGGCTGGCCGCGCCCAAGAGGGCCAGGTTGCCGTTTTCCAGAATGATACCGCACATCAAGGCCGTGACGACCACATACAGCCGATGAGCCCCTTTTCGCCGGAGGGGCCGGTACGCCACGCGCTCCAGAGTCACCCCCACGGCTGCCGTGAGCACCATGGTGATGGGCACGGTTACGGCCAGGACCACCCACCCGGGCAGTCCCCCGGAGGCCAGCAAAAACGTGGCCACGAAAAAGGCGATGTACGCGCCCACCATGTACACGTCGCCATGGGCGAAGTTGATGAGCAGCAAAACGCCGTACACCAGGCAGTACCCCAGGGCGATCAAGGAATAGAAACTGCCCCACTGGAGTGCGTTCAATGTGTTCTGAAGAATACTGGCGAGCAAGGCTCCCCCCCAAGGCAAGGCGTTGCCTTCGGCCGGGACCGGAGCCGGTAATCGGCCGGTTCCGGTCCCAGGATCATGGATGGCTTACAAGGTTTACGGGCAAACGGACTTGTAGAATTCGAACTTGCCTTCGTTGTTGATCTTGACCACCACGGCGCACTTGATCGGATCGCCGTCGGGCTTGAAGGTCATGGTGCCGGTAATGCCGGGGTAATCCTTCAGTTTGCCCATGGCTTCCATGATGGCCGTACGGTCTTTCTTGACCTTGCCGGTCAAACCGGCCTGCTTGATGGCGGCCAGAACCACGCCGATGGCGTCGTACGTCAGGGCGGCCACGTCATCCGGAGTCTTTTTGTACAGCTCGGTGTAATTGTCGATGAACTGTTTGGTTTCGCCTTTGGCGCCCACGTTCGAATAATGGGCCGGGAAGAAATGGCCCTTGCAGTCATCGCCGCACAGCCCCATCAGATCGCCGCCGGCCCAGGCGTCCGCGCCCATGATGGGTTTCGTCCAACCCAGTTGCTTGGCCTGTTTGATGATCATGGGCACTTCATTATAGTACTGGGGAACGAACAGAATCTCCGCGCCGGAGGCCACGATCTTGGTGAGCTGAGCGGAAAAATCCTTGTCCTTGGTGGTGAAGGTTTCAAACGCCACGATGGAACCGGCGCCGTGCATCTGTTCGAAGGCGGCCTTGAAGAATTCAGCCAGGCCTTTGGGATAGTCGCTGGCGATGTCGTACAACACGGCCGCTTTTTTCGCCTTGAATTCCTCGGTCACGAACTTGGCTACGACCGGGCCCTGGAAGGGGTCCAGAAAGCAGCCGCGGAATACGTACGGACGGTCCTTGGTGGTATTGGGGTTGGTGGACCACGGGGAAATCATGGGTGTTTCAAGGTTGTTGGCGGCTTCACCGGCGGGCACGGCCTGCTTGGATGCCTGAGGACCCACGATGGCCAGAACTTCGTCTTGAGTGATCAGCTTCTGCGCCGCGGACACGGCGGATTCGGCTTTGGCCTCGTTGTCTTCATAGATGAACTGAAGCTTGTACTTCTTGCCACCCACGTCGAAGCCGCCAGCGTTGTTGATCTGATTCTTCAGATACTCAGCCGCGTTTTTCGATGCTTCACCCACGTCGGGGATGTCACCGGTCAGCTCGATGTTAAAGCCGATCTTGATCACATCCTCGGCCGCCGCCAATGGCGGACCAAAACCGATCAAGGCCAGGAGCAGAACAGGAATCAACCAGGCATACCGTTTCATCCTCAATACCTCCCGTCGGGTTTTAGGTTTCACAAAGCCGAATGGATTTGAACGCATGAAAACACAGGCCCGGCCGCATTTCAACCAAAAAGCAACCCGGCCGGCCGCGCCGGGAAAGGGAATTCCCGCCGATGGGCGGGGAGATTCAACCACTTGCCGTTTGTTTCCAGCGGGTTAGCTTGGTCCCGCGCCCGAAATTAATTGTTCCCTCTTAAACGAGCCGGAAAGCGGATCCCCGCCCGCCCGCGCCCTTTATCGAGTAACAAGTCACGCGTTAACTGGCGGCGGCGTATCACCGTCCCAAGGTCAGGGCGGCTGCTTGTTCTGACATTTAAAGCGTAACTTGTCATTCGCTGACCCCCGCGAACTGTTCGCTTGTATACGCCAGCCGCTGCATGAGTGTTCGCGTGAAGATGCGCAGAAAACGGAGCTGAGTGTTGACCGACGTCTGGTCAATCACCGTGGGGTCCACCCGTAAAAGCACCGTGGGGCCGGCGGCCATCGCGTCCGCCGTCCGGGCGGTTTTCCCGATGTAGGCCATTTCACCGAAATAGTCCCCCGGGTTCAATCGGGCCAAAACTTTGCCCTTTTTCATAATATTCACGCCGCCCGCCACGATGATATAAAAACATTCCTGAATCGTGCCCTCTTCAATGATGGAATCACCGTCCCGGAAATCCACCCATTGCGTGACATGGGCCACTTCCGCCAATTCCTTCGAGGAAAAATCCCGGAAAAAATCGATTCGTTTGAGGGTATGATATTTTTCTTCATCCCCGATCTCTTTTTCGAGCGTTTTCAAGTGCGCGAAATAGGCGGACAGATCCTGAGCCATTTCCCGGCCCGACTGGTACCGTTGGGCCGGATTTTTTTCCATGGCCCGGGCCACGATCTGGATGAGCGGAGGCGGAACGTCCGGCCGATACTGAACGATCGGCGTAGGCGGCTGGGTGGTGGCCTTGTAAATAACGCCCAATTCCGTGGAGGCTTCAAAGGGTTTGTGACCGGTCAAAAGTTCGTACAACACCACTCCAAGGGAAAACAGATCGCTTTGGCGTGTTACCGTTTTGCCTGAAAGCTGTTCGGGCGAAGCGTACCCGAGGGTCATGGCCGACTGGCCCTTTTTTTCCATCATGGTCAGGCCCTCCAGGGCGGCGATGCCGAAATCGCAAATCTTGGCCACGCCCTTTTTCTGGTCGATCATGATGTTGGCCGGCTTGATGTCCCGGTGGGTCACGCCTTTTTCATGCGCGTAATAAAGGCCCTTGGCGCATTGATATACGATGTTCACCACGGTTTTGTACGGCAACAGGCGGTCTTTTTGGCAGTACCCTTTCAGCGTGGGACCGTCCACGTATTCGAGCGCCATGAAGCATCGGTCCACTTCCACCGCCGCGTCGTACACGTACACCACGTTGGGGTGGGACAACATCCCGGCCGCCTGGGCTTCCCGGAAAAAGGTTTCGTAAAACCGTTCCAACCGTTCGGGGTCCTTGGGCGGAGCCCCTAAAGTGGTCTTGACGGCCACTTCGCGGTTGATGAAGGGGTCCTTGGCCAGCCAGACCTGCCCCATGCCGCCGCGCCCCAGTAAACGGATGATTTTATAACGGCCGATCTTGTCGGGCATTGTCGCGGTTCCCGATTGGTTGTCCATCCCTGACTCCATGAGAATCGTTCGGGGACCTAGGGCCGCCCGTCGCCTGGTCCGATCAAAACGCCAACCGGCCGTGTCTCCTCCGCCTTTTTGGGGTGGAGACTCCCGAAACCGGAATCGACCTCAAGATAAGTCCCCCATCAAGGGAACCATGAGTTCGTTCCAACAACGGGTTGCCGGAAACCGCCGGAAATCGGTACCAGGATCAAGGATAACCATAGGCATTTTTCATCAAAAGGTCAATTTCTTCCGGTATACTCACCGATGGGCTTGATGTTTCGCCCATCCTGAGCCATGCTTTTCACCAACCGCCGCGAACGGCCTTCCAACCCTGGCGGCTTGGCTGTAGGGAGCTCAACCGTGAGAGATGTCTCGGAAATCAGGATGACCACCACCCCCGATCCGCTCGGGCCCCCTTGCCCGCCTCCGCCGACCAGCGCCCTTATCGGGGAGGTCCAGGTGATTCTGGCCGAAAAAAGAACGTCCCTAGCCGTTCTTCGGACCGGAATCGCGGTCTTCGTGCTGCCTCTTTCGGTGCTCAGCGTTTTGATCACCACCTCAAAATATTACACTATCAGCCAGGTGTTGCCTTTTCTTCTGCCTCTTCTGATCCTGTGCGGCCTCCTGGTGATTCTGGGCGCGTACCTGGTGGCCCGGGCCATATTGAAATTGAGGCATTACGACCGGATGATCGGGATGCTCAAACGCAAACATGGCCAGTTGAAGGAGTTCGTTGACTGACTGTCCAATTCACGGATTTTTTCCTTTTAAAAGGAAATGACCTCGGTGGCGGCGACATATGAGAAATTCACTGGAAATATTCGGCCATGGTTTTCCAGACAAAACCAGGGGATTGCCGCTAAGGGACGAATTTTATAAAAGGAGTTGACATCCCGGCGGCTGGATGGTATGTTGATTAGGGATAAGATTCAGGTATTTGAAGCGGTTACCCATACGAAGGAACAAAGGGGCGCCGGCTTCGGGTCCTTTAAGGCAGGTCCGGAAAAATGAATGATTCCTCAAGCACTTCCTGGCGTTTTCCATGGTACCTGATCCTTGCGATCTTGATGGTCATGGTCGCGGTTCCCGCCCGCGGACAAGGTCTGCCGCCGGATATCCAGCGGATCAAGGACCGGGGAAAGCTTATCGTGGCCATGTATTATCGGGACATCATCCCCTTCCTTTTCACCGACAAAAAGGGCAATTTCATCGGGCACGACGTGGAGTTGGCCAAGGACATCGCGAAGAAATTGGGCGTGGAATGCGAATTCAACCGGACGCCCAAAACCTTCAACGAGATCGTGGACAAAGTGGTCAGCCACGAGGCGGACATCGCCATTTCGCTGATCAGCGCCACGTTGGCCCGGGCCGAACGGGTTCGTTTTACCGATCCCTACATCGTTCTTCACCAGAGCCTGATCGTTAACCGGTTGACGGCGTCCCGGTACACCTTCATGGGCGCGGACCCCTTGGCCGAAATCCGGAACACCACGGAAAAAATCGGCGAAAAAAAGGGCACGTCGTACGTGAACATCGCGAAAAACGCGTTCAAGAAAGCCACGGTGGTGGAGTACGAGGAATGGGAGGCATCGCCGGAAAAGCCGGGCGTCTTCACCATGGAAGCCGTGGAAAAGGGTGAAGTTTTCGCCGCGCTTCGGGATGAGATCGGGGTGAAGAACCTCATTACCCAGAAGCCCGAATTGGCCATCCGGCTGAAAATGGTGATCCTGAAGAACGAACGGGACCCGTTGGCCATCGCCGTTCCAAGCGACAGCACGCACCTTTTGGACTGGATCAACATCTACCTGAAACAGTATCATCCGCCAATGTCCGCGGACGATCTGTTGTCCCAATACGCCGAACACTACAAAAAGTAGGCCAGGGACGGTGGTCATGCATCCGCGAAAAATTCTTGTGGGGGTCGTGGTTTCGGCCCTGGCCCTTTTTTCTCTTGCCCGCCCCGCCCTGGCCGAGCCCGAGATCGACCAGATCAAGCAACGCAAAACCCTGATCGTGGCCATGCCCAAGGAAGATCGGTATCCATATTGCTACACGCTCAAAGGGCAGACCATGGGTTTCGACGTGGACCTGGCCAAAAAAATCGCGGAAGGGATGCAGGTCACGCCGCAAATCGATCGAACCATCACCGACACCGCCGACCTGATCCGGAAAATGAATAATCATGAAGCCGATCTGGCCATGGCCGGCATGAAAGTTCTTTTGGGCCAGGCCACGCAGATTTGCTTCACCAGTTCCTATCTATCCATGGAGTACGCGGTTCTTATCAATCGTTTGAACCTGGCGGCGGTCCGGCAGTTGGACGACCCATTGATCCTGTTGCGTGAAAACTGCGCGCGGATCGGAGTGATGGACCAGCCCCAGAATATCGATTACGTTCATCGGTTGTTTCCTCGGGCCAAGGTTCTCCCTTTCCCCAGCATGGACCGCTTGGTTCAGGCCACTCTGGACGGACGGCTCATGGCTGCCTTTACCGACGAAGTGGAAGGCAAGTCCCTGTTTTTGACCAAGCCCGAATTGGGGCTGCAACTCCAATACGTCCAGATACCGAAAATTTCCGACGATCTGGGCGCCGTCACGGCTTGGGACCGGCGGCACCTGAGGTCGTGGATGAACCTGTATCTTCAAAATGTTCCACCCAATATGACCGTGGACAAGGTGCTGATCAGCTATCCCTTGCCCTAAGGTCCGTTGAAGGGGATGCCATGAAATCGAAATGTGACCAATGCGGTGTTGAATTCGACGCCGACCCGAAGGTTCTCGTAGCCGGAGGGCCGCTCATCTGCACCAAGTGCGAATTCAACGTGGCCCTCAAAGAGGAAACCGCCAAACCCGCGCCAGATGCAGATAAGCTCAAAGTATCCCCTTCGCTTTTGCAACGGGTGTTTTCGTACAACTATTTCGTTCTGCTCAAAAAGCCCGTGGTCATTTTGGCCGCCATCGCGGGCGCCGTCCTTTTTGGGCTGTATTACAAGGATACGGCCCTCATTCTGGCTCCCTTCGGCGGTATCTACCTGGCGCTCCTCAAAATGTGCGTCTTTCCGATCTTGATCACGGCCATCATCACCAGCGTGGGCAAGCTGTTCGTTTCCAAGGAAGCCAGCTCTTATGTGATCCGGATATTGGTCGTTTTCACGATCATGCTTTTTATGGTGGGGGCCATCAGTCTGGGTGCCAGCCTTCTGGGCCAGCCGGGTTCGGGGTTGGCCAAGGAAGACCAGGTGGTGCTGGGTAAAATGCTCAGTGAATCGGACAAAAAGTCCGATGCCGCGGATCCGGCCGCGGCCAGCAAGGATGCCAATCTCCTCGATTTCGTCAAGAGCATGATCCCGGAAAACATCTTCAGTTCCCTAAACGAAGGGTCCAGCCTGCAGATTCTGTTTTTCTCGCTAATCCTGGGCGTGGCGTCGGGATTTCTGCCCGAAATCGAAAGCCGGCTGATCCTCTCCTTCTCCGAATCGCTGTTCAAGGCCTTTTTCGGCATCATCAGCTGGATTCTGTATCTTTTACCCTTCGGCCTTTTCTGCCTTATTTCGAGCCAGATCGCCAGCACCGGCATTGAGATCATGATGGCCATGTTCAAATTCGTGATCATCGTCTACGCCTCGGCGCTGGTGGTCATGGTTCTCGCTTCGATCATCATCTGGGTTTCCACGGGGCGGAACATCATCCGTTCTTTCATCATTCTTAAAGACTGTCTGCTGATCGCCCTGGGCACTCAGAGCACGTTCGCCTCCATGCCGTCTCAGCTTGAAGGCCTGAAAAACCTTCAGGTCAGCAGCGAACTGTCCAACCTGGTGGTGCCCATCGGCGCGGTGATCTGCCGGTTTTCCATGGTCATCACCTACACCATCGCCACCATATTCACGGCCCAGTTGTACGGCGTGGAAATGACCTGGAGCATGTACGCGATCACGGTTTTCCTGTCGATCTTGGCGGCCGTGGCCGGCGCGGGCACGCCGGGTATCGTGGCCATCGCCATGATCAGCATCGTGCTTGGGCCTTTGGGCCTGCCTTCCGG
>JAGVGV010000050.1 GCA_020056895.1 Deltaproteobacteria bacterium | reverse complement strand
GCCCAAACCTTTTTTCACCATACCCTCAGCCACCGTTCAATATTTCCCGGGCAAAAGCCAGATACGCCTCGGCGCCGGAACTCCGGATATCGTATTGGATGACCGGCAGCCCATGGCTGGGGCTTTCGGAAAGCCGGACATTGCGCGGGATCACGCTTTTATAAACCTTGGCTGGAAAATGCCGGCGGACGTCGTCGGCCACTTGGTGGGCCAAACGGTTGCGGGTGTCGAACATGGTCAATAGAATTCCCATCAGGTCCAGGCCCGGGTTGTAGGCGTGGCGAACCAGCCGGATGGTCTTGATCAGGTGCGACAACCCTTCCAGGGCATAGTATTCGGCTTGCAGGGGGATGATCACCCCGACCGAGGCGGTCAGGGCGTTGACCGTGAGGAACCCCAAGGAGGGAGGGCAGTCGATGAGCACGAAATCGTAGTCGTCCCGGATCGTTTCCAAGCGGCGGGCCAGCACTCGCTCGCGGTCGTCCAGATCGATCATTTCCACTTCGGCGCCGATCAGGTCCTGATTGGCGGGGAGAAGGGTAAGGCCCGGCAGTCCCGTGGGCCGGACCACTTCGGCCAGCGGATAATCCTGAATCAGAACATCGTACAGCGTGGCGGACAGGCCGGTCCGGTCCACACCCAGACCGCTGGTGGCGTTGCCCTGCGGATCGGCATCCACCAACAGCACTTTTTTTTCGGCGGCGGCCAAACAGGCGGAAAGATTCACCGCCGTGGTGGTCTTGCCCACTCCGCCCTTCTGGTTGGCGATTGTGATGATCTTGCCCATGTTCCCCAAGCTTTGGCGGCCGTCGGTGGTCAAAATATCCGCTCGCCGCTTTCGGCGGCGGCGGCCCCCAATCCGATCCGTCCGACGTGATGACGGACCCTAACACAATCCCGGTTTCTTGGAAAGGGGGGATCGCCCGGCTTGGGAGATTCGTTCGCGCCAACGCGTCGTACATCTTGTTTTCATGTCCTTCATCAAACCGCGGTTCTCCTTTGCAAGCGGACGGCTGCCGGGCGGCCTCCCCATTGTTTCACGTGAAACATCGTTGCCCAGGACCGCCGAATCTGGTATCTTCGGCCCGCCAACCCAAGGAGGCCGCGGGGAACCCCCATGAATCCTACCCGTCCCGAACACCCTGATCCCACCGATCCGATCGACCCGGCGGACGCCGACGTACCGGACCCCTTCCGGGAATGGACCCACCCGACCGGCGAAGGGCTGGTTATCCACGAAGGCCCGGTCATTCTCTTCGTCAATCCCGGTTTCCGCGATCTCTTCGGCCTGTCCCCCGACTTCGACCTTTCCACTCGAGCCTTTCACCACTTCCTGGCTACCGATACCCATCGGCGGATGTTCGAAGCCTGCCGCCAAGCCGCCTCCGGCGCCGCCGACCCCGTGGTCAGCGAAGGACGCGGACTTCGAACCGACGGGCGGACCATCGACCTGGAGCTCATCACCCTCCCCGTCCAATATTCGGGCCGAACCGTCTGCCAAACCCTGGTTCGGGACGTGACCGCCCGGAAGCGGATGGAGGAGCGGCTGATCAACGCCGAGCGGCTGTCCGCCACCGGTAAGCTCGCTTTCAACATCGCCCACGAAATCAACAACCCCTTGGGTGGGATTGTCACCTATACCCACCTGCTGCTCGAAGAGCTGGCCGAAGGCGCTTCGGTGGACGAAATTCGGCAGTTGGCCGAAAAGGTGCTCAAGCTGGCCAACCGCTGCAAGATCATTGTTTCGGCGCTTTTGGATTTCGCTCGGGATGACCGGACCGACCGCCAGGAAGTGGACCTGAACCTGGTGATCCGGGAAACCCTGACTCTGTTGCAGGGGCACCTGATCCTTCACGGGCTGGACATCCGGCTGGACCTCGCCCCAAACTTGCCCTCCATCCAGGCGAACCGGGTGAAGATCGAGCAAGTGCTGATGAACCTGACGGTGAACGCGGCCGAGGCCATGGACGGGCGGGGCCGGCTGCTTATCGGCACCCGGTACGATGCCGAGCTCCGGCGGGTTTCCATCCGGATTCAGGATACCGGCCCCGGCATTCCCGAAGAATACCGCAAGCTCCTGTTCGAACCCTTCTTCAGCACCAAGCCTCGGGGACGAGGCACGGGCCTGGGGCTGGCCATCAGCCACGGGATTATCCAACGGCACAAGGGCCGGATCGAAGTGGAATCCCTACCCGGCCTGGGGACCACCTTCACGATTCTGCTTCCCGTTTAACCCGAATCAAATCCAAAAAAAACGGGGGAGAACCTGACGGTACGGTTCTTGAGGAGCTTCTATTCTATGATGAGACCGGTCGGCGCCGGATCGGACCGTCCCCGGGGGTGGGTTTACCTCTTTTTAAATAGAAGAAGCCGGCGTTCGTGATTAAGAAACGGGAGGCGGTACGAAAGATCGGCGACCCGCCACAGGCCCAGGGTCTCCGGCCGTGCCTGAGCTTCCTCCTCTTCGGCGGCCGGTCCTTTATAGGCCAGCAGAACACCGGTGGGAGAAAGCTGGGGCGCGGCTAAGGGGAGAAGCGACGCGAGGTCGGTCAAGGCCCGAGCCGTCACCAGGTCGAATCCGGGTCCGGTCCAGGCCGCCGGGTGAGGTAACAGCCGTTCAATCCGGACCTCGGCTCCGTCCAGACCCAGTTCACGGATGGCCTGTTTTAGGAACATGGCCTTTTTTTCCCGGGCTTCCACCAGAACCACGGCCCAATCCGGCCGGAGGATTTTCAGCACCAGTCCGGGCAGGCCTCCGCCGGAACCGATGTCCAGAAGCCGGCCGGGCGAATCCGGAAAAAAAGGCAACGGGGCGAGGCTGTCCAGCAGGTGCCGGACCACCTGCTCGGAAACCGGGGCATCACCAATCAGGCGGATTTTTTGGTTCCAATGGAGCAACAGGTGGAAGTAATCGGCCAAGCGGCGGCATTGGGCGTCGGTGAGCCCCACGCCCAGAAACGGCGCTCCCAGGCGAAGAAGGTCTTCCACGTCCCGATTCCGCCAAGTTGTTTCACGTGAAACATTCACCCGTTTTGTTCCGTTCCCGTCGCCGTAGAAGAATTATTTTTCTAATGTTTTCAAACGGTTATTTACCGAGACAGAACGAACTGAAAATCCGGTCCAACAGGTCTCCGGTAACCGTTTCCCCCGTGATCCGTCCCAAGGCGTCCAACCCCGATCGGACCTCGAAAGCCAGAATATCCGCCGTCCACCCGGCTTCGAACCCTTCCCGGACCCGAGCCGCCGATCCGGCGGCTTCCTTCAATAGAGTATGGT
>JAGVGV010000021.1 GCA_020056895.1 Deltaproteobacteria bacterium | reverse complement strand
GTATTGATTCTAAAAAATGGCTCTTCGCTGCTTTGAATGGGTAAATAGTAGAAGTGAAAGAGAAAAAAAGGGGGGCCGCTATGTGCGATTCATAAAATGTTGTATTATATCACATTGTTGTGGATGCGGCCGACCGCGAGTTTCTTTTTTTTCTTTCACTTCTGACTTTCTCCCGATCCCCAGTTACCCACACCCTACAGCGAAGAGCCGTATTATCCCTAAAAATATACTCCCGATCGGGGCGAAGCGGAGTTCGAAAACCAACCAGTTGAATATAGGACCTGTTTCTGGGATTGGGTTCCGGCCTTCGATGAAGCATCCACGGCCAAAGAACACTTTTGGGGATGGGTTCTACCGAACCGTGCCCAGAAACCGGTTTTCCAGCACCTCCAACACCCGCTCGCGGGCTTTGGGGGGGATGCCGTCGCCGTTCAAAACCAACACGAAAATGTGGGGGGTCCCGGTTTCCAAACCCAGATAGCCCACCAGGGACCGGACGTCCCGAAGGGTCCCGGTTTTGATGAACGACCGGCTTTCAACCTCCAGCAGGGTTCGATAGGGCAGATAAAACCGCAAGGCACTGGCCAGTTGCCTAGGAGTCACCTGGTTTTTCCGGCTCAGGCCGGACCCTTCCTCCATATGAAACGCCCCCGCCCCGATCCGCGCCAAGAATTGGTCCACCACCCGCCGGGCCTTATCCACCGTGGCCGGCGGCCCGAACCGTTCGGCGCCGGCGGTGAGGAATATCTGGTTGGTCATGAAATTGTTGGAATATTTCATGAGCTCGCGGATCAGTTCGCTCAAGGGACGTCGGGAAGCGTGCCGGTACAGCAGGGGCTGGTTCGAAGATTCACCCTGAACCGGGGCGACCTGCCCGGTCACGGAAATGCCGTGTTTTTCCAAAAACGCCTTCATCAATTCGCCGGCGTACAAAAGGCAGGTATCCGGGTGATCGGCCAGATTGAACCGGACCTTGCCCCGGGCCTTTGTCCCCATGGCCAGGCGTCGGGCCATGTCGGTTAAAGGCGTTTGAGGTTCCGCCGAAACGACATCACCCTTTGGGGAGATTTGAACATAAATGGTGTTGAAGTTGGCGGACAGGGCGCCGTTGTATGCGTCGTACGGGTTGAGGGTCCGTTCGGTGCCGTCCAGCACCAGACCCGGCTCGAAAAAACGGTTGTCCAAAAAGAGATTCCGAACCCGGGCCAGGCCTTTTTCCTTGAGCACGCCGGCGATGTAATCGAGTTCCTCGGAGATGAGGTACGGGTCCCCCCGCCCCACCATATACAGGTCCTGGCCGGAGGAATACCGGAATTCGGTGATGAACCGGTAATCGGGCCCCAGCGAATCCAACGCGGCGCCCGTGGAGACCACCTTCAGGACCGACGCCGGCATGTAGGGCTGGTCCGGATGGATGGCCAAGGCGGGGGCTCCCTGGGGGTCCAGAACCAGAAGTCCGCCCGATCCCACCAGAGCCGTCAGTTCCTCCCGCCAGTCCATGGCGGGAACCGGAGCCGATTTTTTTCCGGCGGCCCAGGCCGTGGCGCCCCACAAAACCCAAACCGCCAGGATCGCCGCCACCACCCCAATCCGGGGCCAGGTCCGCCATCTTGCGGTTGAAAAACAGTGACGATGGGAAAACGGGTGGGGAACACCGAGAGAGGATTCGGTGGTCACGTTCCGCTCCGCAAAGGGCTGGTTACGATGGGAAGAAAATAGTGATTCCATGGCGTTCCCTGTATCATGGCCTCCGGGGCCGGGTCAAGGGGCCGGTCGATGGGCCAAAAACCGTCACCCACATGGTTCCCGGTCCCGGATCGTCATTCCCGGCCTCCGGATTCTTGACAATAATTGTCTGACGATTTCCCATTTTTCGTTCCAATAGGAAAAGCCCCTGGAGCCGAAAAATCCGTCCGGTCCGCGTACCGGACAAAATTCATACAATATAACAACACGTTGGGTTTGTATGCCTTCGTCCCCCCAGGACGGCGAGGCGGAAACGTTTTTTACACTTCGGCAACTTTTTTACAAAAGGGAACGGAACGGAAACTTTGTTGGACGAACCAGGCTGGACATCGACCAGGGTCCGGATTGATAGAAATAAGGCCGATGTTCGGAAGGGGCAAAGGAATCCGGGCGGGGTATGGAGGGGGTTTGAAGGAATTGGCCCAAGGGTTGCATAACCTATTCCCAGGTTCTTGGGCGTACGTGCCCGGTCGGACCGGCCCGGGCTTCAAACGATGCAAAACGAAGCGCCACGGCCGGCGAATCTTCACGGCGCTTTCAGGAATCCTGATAAAAGGCCCGTTTACGGACCTTGACCCAATCCCCAATCCCCAAAGTCGAACCGGGTTGCCCCAAACCCGGTTCGGCGTTTTTTGGGGCCTTTTAGTCCCATGAAAAAATTCGGTTTTAGAACCCGTGGTCGTGAACCCTGATTCGATCCATCCCAAGCGTCAGCGGCAAAGCGGTGACCGGGGCGGCGCGTCATCCAGGTTTTTGAGCAGGCGGTCGTAGGGTGCGAGCGAGGCGGGCTGGCCGCCCTTTTCCTTGGTTTGCTTCAGGGCTTCGTACAAATCCCTGACTTTTTCCACCTGCCCCAAGGTGGCCCGAAGCTGGATGGCTCGATCCAGTTCACGGGCGGCTTCCGGCCACCGGTTCATGGCCGCGTACAGTCGGCCCAATTCTTCCAGGTCCGAAGCAACGGCCAGGGGCGCTTCCACCTGTTTGTCCAGTTCCAAAGCGGCCAAAAAATGGGCTTCCGCCTGATCGGCGGCGTTCCGGTCCCGGGCCAGAAGCCCCATCTGAGCCCGGATGCCCGCCACCACGCCGGTGGAACCCGCGTCCTGAGCCGCCTTCAACGCTTCCTGAAGGGGTGCGTCGGCCTGATCCGGACGGCCGGTGGTTCGGTACAGCATGGCCAGATTGCTCAAGTGAAGCCCCAGGCCGGTCC
>JAGVGV010000275.1 GCA_020056895.1 Deltaproteobacteria bacterium | reverse complement strand
TGGCCGGCATGCTGATCGGCGGCGTGGTGGGCAGCCTGGCCGCCGGCGTCACCGGCGAATGCATGGAATACAAGCTGCCCCTCTGCCGGAAATGCCGGACCAGCCTTTCCAAAGCCGTCATCAGCGACATGAAAGGCATTGATGACAAAAAGGTGAAAACCCCCTTTCTGAAACGGGAAATCGAACCGGGCGCCGTGCTCGTTACGTTCAAAAACGCCCAATACGCTCAAGTCTTCAAGGAAGCCAACCGCCGGTATGTGTTCGACAGCGTGGATGAGTTGAACGCCGCCGACGAGAAGGTGATCATCGTTCCCATGGGCAACCCCGATCTGCCCGTTCACGAACGGATCAAAACGCACCTGGCTCAATACCTTCCCCTGCAGGGCCTCTTCATCGAACCCGACTTTCCCAAGGGCAAGCTGGTCAACGCCAGGAAGAACCTGAAGCTTTCCCTCAGCGTCCCGGTCTTCGCCGTCATCGATCTCACCTTGTTCGGCTCCATGGAAAACGCCGTTCTCTTCAGCCGGGACCGGCTGTACTACCACAACCCCGGCAACAAAGCCCGTAAATCCGGATCGGTTCTTTACGAGGAATTTCAAGGATTCTCGATTTACTTCGGGGATGACCTGGCGCTTCACCTGGGGTCCGACCATGCCTTGGACATGACCAACAGCCTTGTCAAAAAAGACAAAGCCTTCGACATTTTCGAATCCATCCGCCTGGGGCTCCTGCCCCTCGGTCATCTGGACCGGGTCGAAGCCGGGGAAGTCCCGTCCAAAGGGGAACCCCGGACGCCTTCTCCCGAGGCCATTCTGGACCTTTTGAAAAAACGGGTGCAAACCTGCCTGTTCGCTCACCCCAATATTCCAGACAAAAGGCTGAAAAACATCAAGGACAGCCTGAAACTGAAATCATCCGTCCCCATTTTGGGCATAATCGATACCACCTTGTTGGGCTCGGGCAAACATGGGGTGGTCTTCACGTCGGAAGGCATACAGTTCCATAATGATTGGACGGCCAAAACCAAGGAAGGACGGATTTCATACCTGGATCTGACCACCCGGCGGATCATGCCGGACGGCGACGTGACGCTGAAGCTGGACCGGGACGAAGTATTGAGCGTTCTGGGCGAAATGAACGCCTCCTCCGTGGCCGATCTGTTCCAGGATATCGTTCAACTTTGCTACGAAGAGGATTGAGGCGGGGCATGGAACAAATCATTCGCGCCTGCCTGAACGAAATGGAGCCCGAGGAAAACATCCGGATTGTATACGCCTGCGAATCCGGCAGCCGCGCCTGGGGCTTCCCGTCTGCGGACAGTGATTATGACGTGCGGTTTCTGTATGTTCGGCCCGTGAACTGGTATCTGTCCATTGACGAAAAACGGGATGTCATCGAGCGCCCTATCAGCGACGGGCTGGACATTTCCGGTTGGGATATGAAAAAGGCCTTGCGGCTTTTCCGCAAATCCAATCCACCTTTGTTGGAGTGGCTTGGGTCGCCTATCGTTTATTTGGAAAAGTACTCGGCGGCACGGAAAATGCGCCGGTTATCCGCCTCCAATTTCTCGCCGAACGCCTGCCTTCATCACTATTTGCACATGGCTCGCGGCAACTTCAGGGATTATCTTAAAGGCGACGAGGTTTGGGTCAAAAAGTATTTCTATGTGCTGCGCCCCATCTTGGCCATGAATTGGATTGAGAAGGGATTGGGTGTCGTCCCCACGGATTTCAATATACTGGTTCGAGAAATAGTTAAGGACCCAACCCTTAAATTGGAGATTGACCGCCTGTTGATGGAGAAACGCGCCGGAGCGGAATTGGCCCGAGGGCCAAGAGTGGCGCCCATTAGTGCTTTCATCGAAGGAGAGCTTGCGCGTTGGGAACATCACGA
The DNA here is from genome assembly GCA_020056895.1 of Deltaproteobacteria bacterium. Taxonomy (GTDB): domain Bacteria; phylum Desulfobacterota; class Desulfarculia; order Adiutricales; family JAGVGV01; genus JAGVGV01. The sequence goes on along the minus strand of JAGVGV010000275.1, from coordinate 1,539 downwards.
GATCGTGAATCAAAAAACATCGATGAGCCTGGATGCGCTCGATGAACTTTTCCGAGAGACCCTCGAGGAAGTCTGGCCGGCCCCGCATCCAGCCTCTCGCGTGTAAGGGAGCAGGACTCAACTTTAAGCGGTGGCGGTGATATCCAATTGCGGCTCAGGCTTTCCACTCGGGCATGCTGGAGACCTTCCGCCGCCCCCTTGCCCTCCGGCGCCATTGTTGTTACACTGGGCGCCTCTCCCGGACGTCCCCATGCGAGGTCCCGGACGGATCCATTCCTTCGGCTGCTCGACGCCCACGGTTTTTACTCTCCTGGAGGCGATCCGATGTCCGATCCGTTCCCTGATTCCGAACCCTTCCGCCTGGCCTTGTCCGCCGCTTTGACCCAAGCCCTGGCCGATGCCGCCTCGCTCCGGCGCCGTTTGGCCGATGCCGGTCTGACATCGGACGAAGCCGCCTCCTGGACATCCGGCCGGCTTATGACCGCCATCGCCCGGGACGCGCTGATCCGCGTGGACGCCGGCGGACGGATTGTCGATGTCAATCCGGCGGGTCTGGGTCTTTTTGGGCCCAAGGCCGGGGACCCCTACCGGATGGTGTTCGATCTGTTCGCCGATCCGGAAATCGGGCGGCGGTTCTGGGATGCTCTGAGCCAGACCGGATGGGTGGTGGATTTCGAGGCGCCGTTGGGGTTGGACGCCTTGGACCCATCGGACGGTTGGTGGACGGGGGCCCGGGCCGGGGGGGCACCGGCCGAATATCTTCTGGCCATCCGTGATCTGGGGCCCCATAAGGCGGCTCTGGAGGCCCTTCGGAAAAGCGAAATCCGGTTCCGATCCTTGAGCGAAAACGCGCCGGACATTATCTATACCATCGGCGAAAGCGGTTCCTTTACCTACGTGAACCCGGCCTGGCAGCGGATTCTGGGGCACCCCCCGGACCAGGTGCTGGGCCGGTATTTCATTGATTTCGTTCCGGAGCGGGACAAAAACCGGTTCCGGTCTTTGTACCGTCAGATCCGAAGCCAGGGGGTGACCGTTTCCGACCTGGACGCCGAATTCGAAGCTCTGGACGGCACTCCCCGGTCCTTTTCCTTGAGCGGCAGTCCCTTTTTCGACGACGCCGGCGGATTTCGGGGCGTGGTGGGGGTGTTCCGGGACAACACCGGCCGCCGCCTGGCCGAACGGGAACTGGAAGTGGCCCGGACATACGCCGATCAAATGATCGAAAGCGCGCCCGAGGCCATCGTGGTGGTGGACAACCAGGATATCGTCCGCCGAGTCAATTCCATGTTCACCCGCGTATTCCAATACACTCCCAAAGAAGCCTTGGGACGGCCGATCAACGACCTGATCGTTCCCATAGAACGAAAAGGGGAAGGGTGGGCTTTGACCGCCCGAGCCGGCCAGGGCGAGGCCTTTGAAGTGGAAACCCAGCGCTGCCGCAAGGATGGCGGCATGGTGGACGTTTCCCTTCTGACCACGCCCATCTGGATCGAAGGCCTGAAAGTGGGGGTGATCGTCATATATCGTGACATTACC
>JAGVGV010000060.1 GCA_020056895.1 Deltaproteobacteria bacterium | reverse complement strand
GGAGCCGGACCGGCCGCTCCGCCGGCAACATCGGGTTTCACGTTATCTTCGCCGCCCGAGCAGCCCGCCAGGGCGATCAGCACAAAAAGCAAAAAAAGTCGTCTCATGACCACGTCCTATTATCGCCTCCGCGTCGCCGGCGGGCCGCCTTCATCGTGCGGGAAGGCGGGGTTCGAAACGGCTGGTCCTCTGGACTCAATCGGAAGGCCCCGCCGGGTGAAGGAGAATTGAACCATATTCGAGGCCCTTGGGGATAGGAAAAAATGGCGGACGAATAAACGACAAGCGCCGCTTGACACATAACGTTTTTCGTGGCATCCTTCCCCCCATGAATCACCAGCCAACCTCATCCGAACGCACTCCAACCGCCACGCCCCCCTCCGGGTGGCTCAAGATGAAAGACCTGTGCCGGCTCACCGGTTTGCCCAAAAGCACCCTTTTGTACTACCTCGCGGAAGGCCTGCTGCCCGAACCCATCCGAACCCGGCCCAACGTGGCCCACTATCATCCCGCCACCGTGGACCGGGCCGCCTTCATCCGCGAAGCCCAAACCCGCCACCGGCTGCCCCTGGCCGCCATCCGGAAGTTCGTTCGGCACCAGAACCAAGGGGGCGACGCGGCCTTGCTGCTGGAACTTCAGGAAGCCATTTTCGGAACCGAAAAGGAACCGCCGCTGGGCCGGTCGGCCTTTCTTTCGGCCACGGGTTTGAGCGAATCCGATCTGAACCGGTTCCTGGAAATCCAGGTCCTCCGGCCGCTGGCTCCGGAAGCGTACGGCCCCGAGGAAGTCCGGACGGGCAGGATATTGAAGCGGGGGCTGGACATGGGGTTCCGACCCGAGGAATGGTCGTATTACCCTCAACTGGCCGGGGAAATGGTGGACCGGGAAATGGCTTTGCGGGACCGGCTGGTGGGGGGCTTGTCCCTGGACGAAAACGCGGCCCTGACGCTGGAACTGACTCGGGCGGCCCGAACCATCCGGGCGTACGCCCTGGACCGGGCCTTTCAGCACCGGGTGATGGCCAAGAAGTGCCTGGACGAAACCTAAGCAAAAGCGGGGAAAGGATCCAAGGACTATGACGGACCGAAAAAAAGTGGTGGCGATCAACGGTTCGCCTCATGAAGGGATGGGCAACACCGGCCAGTTGATCGGCTTTCTGGCCGAAGGCCTGGCGGCCGAAGGGATGGACCTGGACGAGGTTCTGCTCTGCCGCCAGCATATCGAATACTGTTCGGGCTGCGCCATGTGCATTGGCAAGGGAGCCTGCTGGATTCGGGATGATTACAAGGCTCTGTTCAAGCGGTTGATCGAAGCGGACGCGGTGATATTGGCCTCGCCGGTGTATGTGTTCAACGTTACGGGCCAGATGAAGACCTTTCTGGACCGTTCCCTGGGCCATGGCCACCGGCCCCAGGCGTCGTGGAAACCGGGGCTGGCGGTCAGCGTTTCGGCGGGCAAGGGGGAACTTTGGGCCGCCCGGTATCTGGCGGATACCTTGAGGATTTTCGGCGCGTACAGCGTGGGGGAGCTCACCGCCATCGCCGTGGGTCCCGGCGAATTTTACGGTCTGGACGCAGTTCGGAACCGGGCCCGGGATCTGGCCCGGGACCTGGCTCAGGCCATGCGCGAGAACCGGCGGCGTCCGCCCACCGAACACGATTTGGCGTTCTGGCAGTTCATTGGCGCCCTGGCCCGGGAAAACAAGGCGGTGATGCAGGCCGATCACGAACACTGGGAAAAACAAGGGTTGTACGACCGGTTCGAAAACTACGTGGGCCAGGAGCGTTCCCCGGGCAACGCGCCGCCCGAAGCCATGAAGGCCTGGCTGAAGGAGCTGATGCGCCGCCAACAGGGCTAGCGCCCAAAAGTGTTCTTTGCCTCTGGATGCGGCGTCGAAGAGAGGAAGCCAATCCTCGAAATATATTGAATATTCCTCCGGTTGGCTTCCTCTTTTCTCCTTGCCCCAGAGGCAAATCCCTACTTTTGGGATAAGTTATTGGGCATCGTCCAAAAACAGTCCTTTGACCCTGGATGCTTTGTCGAAGGAAAGGAGAAACGTCATGAAGGTTTTGGCCATTAATTCCAGCCCGCGAACGGGCGGCGAAAGCAAAACGGAACTGCTGCTGACGCCTCTGGTCAAGGGCCTGGCCGACGCCGGCGCCCAAGTAGACGTGGTGGAACTGAGGAAAAAGAAGGTGAACCCCTGCGCGGGGTGTTTTACCTGCTGGACCAAAACGCCGGGCCAATGCGTTCATCACGACGACATGAGCCGCGAGCTGTTTCCTCAATTCCTGGCGGCCGACCTGGTGATCCTGGCCTCACCCCTGTATCACTACAGCCTCAACGCGGTGATGAAGGCCTTTATCGAACGGACGTTGCCGGCCATCGAACCGTTTATGGTCCGCAAGGGAAGCCGGACCAGCCACCCGCTCCGGGGACGGCATCCGGCGATGGCGATCCTGTCCGTGGCCGGGTTTCCGGAAATGAGCGTGTTCGATCAGTTATCGTCCTACATCCGGTTCATCTATGGTCCGGGGCTGGTGGCCGAAATCTACCGTCCAGGAGCCGAATGGTTGGCTTCGACTCTAGTGGAGGGGCTGAAGGAGGATGTTCTGGGCGCCATGGAACAGGCCGGCCGGGAGCTGGCCCAAGGGATGAAGATTCGTCCCGAAACCATGGCCCGGATCACTCAGCCCCTGGGGGATTTCGACACCCTGGCCGAAATGGCCAATGCCATGTGGGAGACCTGCATCCAGCACAAGATACTCCCCCGGGAAATGGAGGAGAAAGGACTGGCGCCCCGGCCGAAAAGCCTGGCCGGGTTCATGGCTCTTCTTCCGGCCGGTTTCAAGCCTCAGGCCGCGGCGGGCGTGGAATGCACCTGGGCCTTTGACTTTTCGGGCCAGGTGGAAGGATCGTGCCACTTCGTTTTGAAGGACGGCCGCCTGACCGCGTACCAGGGTCCGGCGGAAAAGGCCGACCTGACCATCGCCGCGCCCTTCGAGGTGTGGCTGGACATCATCACCGGCCAGGCGGACGGCGGCCAGATGTTCATGGAGGGCAAGTACCAGGCTTCCGGGGATTTGAACATACTGCTCAAGATGAAGGAATGGTTCGGGTAGAACCCGTCTCAAAAGCGTTCTTCGGCCTTGGTCGCTTCGTCGGAAGGGAGAACCCAATCTTCGAAATACCAATGGTATTCCTCCGGTTGGCTTCCCCCTTCCTCCACGCCCAAGGCCAAACCCCCGATTTGGACATGGGTTCCACGTTCAATCCCAAGCGCCGGACCGCGCCATCGACTCCGGGGGGCGCCTGAAGCCCCGGGCGTCCTCCCGACCATCTCCCATCCCCCTGAACTCCGCCACCGTTCGATTACCCGTGAAGTCCTTGGTAAAAGTGAATTGACCCAAACAGGAGAATCGTGCTAGGGTTAGCTTGAACCATGAACCTACCTAACGGAATCCATGTACATGTCGCAACGTAAACCCTATCCCCCCCAGGGAACTACCCCTACCCGGACTCCGGCCGCCAAAACGGACGCCGGCGGCGCCGTGGCCAGTCAGCTTAGGGGATACGCCCTGGAAGCATCGCTCGCTTCGGAACAGGTTCGGCAGGCGTACCGCAAGATACTGGCCCAGGCCGAAGCCGTGCATCAGCGCAACGAACGGGCTTTTCAGAACGTGAAAAAGGTCCGCCACGCGTTGATGGCCGCCCGAAATCTCCAGGAGCTGCTGGCCACCATGTTCCAGGAATTGACCAGCCTGGACGTTCACCACGTGTCCCTGACTCTGGCCACGGAAACCATTTCGCCGTTGAATCCGGCGGTGGAAGCGCTGCCGCACGGCGTGACCAAGCGGCTGGACTGGGCCACTCGGGCGGACATCCAAAAGCGCCTGATTCACGATGGAAAAACGGCCATCCGCATCGGCCCCAAACGGCAGGTGGACCAGACCGGAACGCTTTTCGGGCTGGGCATCCGGTCTTCGGCGCTGTTGCCGTTGGAACACCAGAACGAATTATTGGGCAGTTTGAACCTTGGGTCCCGGACTCTGGACCGGTTTGACGTGGATCAAAACCTGGATTTATTGGAAGACCTGGGGGTTACGGCGGCGCTCTGCCTGGATAACGTGCTGGTTCATCAGCGGACCGAACAACTGGCGGCCACGGATTCCCTGACCGGAGTGTATAACCGGCGTTATTTCTATGAGCTGGCCGGACGGGCTCTGGACCTGTCCCGGCGGCACGGGGATCCGGTATCCATCGTATACGTGGATTTGAACGAATTCAAGCCGATTAACGACCATTACGGCCACGACGTGGGCGATCTGGTGCTCAAACGGTTGGCCGACACCATCCGGTCCCGCATCCGGAAAACCGATCTGTTGGCGAGGCTGGGCGGGGATGAATTCGCGCTGTTGCTCCCCCGAGTGGATAGCAAAAAGGCGGCCGGCCTGGCCGAAACCCTGAAGCGGCAGGTGGGGCTGGTTTCCTTCGAGGATCTGGGGTACGCGGACCTGAAGATGTCGGCGGCGTTTGGATCGGCCGAAGCCGTGTCCGGGGATACCGTGGATGAGCTTTTGAGCCGCGCCGATCAGGCCATGTACAAGGATAAAGGCAACAAGAAAAGATAACCCCCCGGCAGGCCACCCATGGCGGACCGTTCCGAGTTCAACTCTTTCTATTATTGATCAACTCCGCACGTACACCGGATTGGAAAAAATCCAGGGCCGGGGGCCGAAAAGGCCTTGGCGCCGGTCCACTTCCAATCGGTACACGCCCGGCCCTTCGGCCGGAAGAAGGCCTTCCAGCGTCAATCCCGTCCAGATGACCCGGCCATCCCGAATTAATCGAGCCGGAGACAGGCGGGGCAGCCGCCAGGCCAGCCGGTCCCCTGGTTCCAGGTGAACCTCCTCCCCCTGCCCTGCCCGGACCTGGGACCCGTTTTCCAGCCAAAAATCGAACCCCCGGGCGGACCCCAGCCGGTCGTGGGCCACGAAGCAGGACCCGGACGCCAGAGCCTCCACCACCCGGACCCGATCCTCGGCCGCCTTTCCGGTCAAGGGTTCATCGAGCAACACATGGGTGTTGATGGACCGGAACATGAAGGGATAGGGAAAAATGCAAAAGGTGAACGGTCCCAGGGGGTGCATCAGGGCATGGGCGTCCGATCCCCCCACGCCGGCCACCCGTCTCGTCCGCCCGAGATCATCCCAAAGCGCCAGCGTGGGCCGATCCGGCCCGGACAGGGTCGCGGTCCGGAAGACAAAGTGGAACAAGGCGGATAAGACGCCCCGGGCCTTGATCTTCCAGGCCGAGGAATGGTTCCAGATTTCCAGGCCGTCGAACCCTTGGGCCGACCAGTCCTCCCAAGTATAGGCCCGGCCTCCTTCGCTCATGGGCGAACCTTGCTCAAACGGATGGGCAATGAACCCCTTGCCTCCCTTGGCCTGGACATGGTCGATGAAGGCCTGGGGTTCTTTCCACTGGTATTCGGGCACGCGGGAAAGGCCGTACACCAGATAATGGTTGTGCGGACCCGACAGTTCGAGGCCCACGATCACCAGCAGCCGGCCCTGGTATCCGTCGTACCCCCGGTACAAGCCCTCCAGGCCGTCGTGATCGTTGATCAGCAGCACGTCCAGGCATTCCCGGGCGGCTCCGATCACCTGCTCCATGGTTCCGGACCCGTCGGAAAACGTGGTGTGGACATGAAGATTGGCGACCAATTCCACGAGCGGTGGTCTCATTCTTCGGCCTCCCGGGCCTTCAGCCGCAAACGCCCCAGGCGCATGGGCAGGAAAACGGCCGCCAGGTTCAGCCCCATTACGGCCAGAAAGCAAACGGCCATCAATACCGCCTTGGCCGGGGTCACGGCCGCGCCTTGAGCCTCGAACCGAAGCAGGGTGATAACGGGGTATGCTTCGAGCACGATCACCAGCGCCACGTACAGGGCGGAAAGGACCATGAACACCAGCCCGCCGAAGCCCGTGGCCACGGCCGTCATGTTTTCCGCTTCGAACCGGGGGTACACGCCTCCCAGCCCCACCCCCAATCCCACCAGGCCCAGCACCAGGAAAAACACGGTGATGGTGCTCACGGCCATCATGGACGGGGTTACGTTCAGCAATTGATTGGACAAAACGATCAGCACTTCGGCCACCACCACCAGGGGCGGGGCGAACAACAGGTATTTGGTCCACAAAAACCGTTTGAGCGAAAGCGGCGAGGACCGGATGATCCAGTACGAAAAGCCTTCCTGGCTGACGGCCGGAAACACGAACCGGACCGCCAGCGAGGCGACCACGAAGGCGGCCAGACCGATGTTCAGGAAGGCGATCACATTTTGAAGCCAGAAAATGCGCAAAGGGTATCGGCCCAGGTCCAGAACCGAAAAATTGTACAGATAAATCACGATCAGGGCGACCAGAAGCAAGAGCTGGGACCACTGGGTGTTGTCGCGGAAAAAGGTTTTGATCTCCTTGGTCACCAGGGCGCCGCTGGCCGGATGGAGCCTTTTGCCCAAAAAATGAACCAGGGCATCCACCGGGTGCCGGGTGATGAACCGCCGGGCACCCTCCTGGGACTTGGAAAAGCCCGATGGATACAGCCACGCGGCCAGGAACGAGGCCATCACGGCGGCCGCGGCGGCGGTGGAAGCCAGGATCGCCAGATAAAACCCGGATTCGGCGAAAGCATCCGGGATCAACCCGGGCCAAAGCGCTTCGGTGGCCCAATGGCTGGGCAGAAAGGGCGAACCGGGCGTTCTCAGGCTGGCCAGATACCCGGCCACGTTGGCGAATTCGTTGGGGTTCACCAGCCGCTCGGGCCGGATGAACCGGAAGGTCAGGTACAAGAGGATCACCAGGGCCACGGCCAAAAGGAACAGAATATCCTTGGTCCGCCGGGCCGGGAACACGTTGACCAGGAGCATCACGAACATCACGGCCAACGAGGTGGCCAGAACCAGAAACGGGGCCGACACCGCCGCCAGTTTCAGGTAATAGAGCAACCCGGCCCGGTACACCAAACCGTACGCCAGAAAAACGGGCAGGCCGAAAAAAAAGACCATCCAGGAACTATCCGCCAAGGTCATCGTGAAGCGGGACCAGAACAGGCTTTCCCCAGCCACCGGAGCGGCGTGAAGGGTTTCCAGGTCCTTGGACAGGAAAAAGGCGGACAGGGCGGTGACGACATTGGAAAAAAGGAGCACGGAAAACAGCGTGAGCCAGAGCATGCCCATGAGCTTGTGGGCCAGAATGTGGCCGAACCCTTCGGCCGCCTGGAAATACCCGAGCACCCGGAAAAAGCCGTAAAAAATACCGATCCAGAAGATCAGGGCCACCAGGGCCATGGCGCCCAGC
>JAGVGV010000424.1 GCA_020056895.1 Deltaproteobacteria bacterium | reverse complement strand
GGCCCAGGCCGAGGGTGACGGCGGCGTCGTATTCGACTTCGGGAAACTGGACCTCTTCACCGGCCAAGGCCCGGTCCACCAGCGGCCCCAGCCCCATGCTCCGCAACTGGGCGTCCAGGCCGAAATTGTATTCGGCCATATGGGCCTTGGTTACGCCCCAAAGGTTTTCGAAAGCCCGGTTGACTTCCAGAACCCGACCATCCGGAGTTAACACCTCGGTGCTGATAGGGGATTGTTCGAACAGTGTTCGGAATCGTTCTTCGCTCTCCCTAAGGTGGCGGGCCGATTCAACCTGCTCGGTCACATCAAATAAAACGGTCAATCCCAGGTCACCCAGAGAACGATAGTGGAATTCGATATCCCGCTCGACGCCGTCCCACCGGGTCACCCGCCAGTTCTGGGGTAGAATGTCGCGGTTCTCCTGGTGGGACTGGGCCACGGCCCGGTTCCATTCCGTCTCCACCCGGCGGCGGTACGCTTCGTCCGGATACGCCTTGGGCCACCACGATGCCAGATCGGGGAGGTCTTCCAGATTCCACCCGAAGGTGGCCACGAATTGCTGGTTCAGGTGAAGGGTCCGGCCTATGCGGTCACCAAGGGACATGGGCACGGGCAGTTGTTCCACCACCGTCCGGAACCGCTCTTCGCTTTCCCTCAATTTTCGTTCGGTTTCCAGGTGCAGGGTAACATCGCGGTATCGATACACCCGGCCCGCCCCAACCTCTTCGGACCGAAGCGGAAAAATTCGTTCCTCGAACACCCGGCCGTCCTTCAACAGCAGAAAGCGTGGTTCCTTGGGAATCGGTTCTCCGGCGGCGTGTTCCAACAGGCCCAGTCCGGTGGAGTCAAGAAGCCGGTCCGCCATGAACCGCCCGATGCCTTCCCCGTTCCGCGAGGCCGCCAATTCCGGAGGCAGGTTCCACAGGATGGCCGCCCGGGCGTTCATGAGAGTCAAGGCGCCCTGACCATCCAGAACGATCAGGCCGTCGTCGGTGGATTCGAGCACCGCTTCCTGCAGCGTTAGTATCTGTTTGAGGTCTTCGGTCCGTTTCTGAACTTTCCGCTCCAGGTCGTCCATGAGTTCGCGCAAGGTTTCCTGGAGTTTTTTCCTTTCGGAAACATCGCGCGAAAGACCCAAAATACCTATGGGCGCCCCTTTTTCGTCCCGTAAAAAGCATGCGGTGAACTCAATCCAGATCAAATGGCCCCATTTGGTATACTGAACGATTTCCATGGTGACCACACGGTTCGGATCCGGACCGAACCGCCGGTCCCGCTCCAATTCCTCGGCGGCGCGGCGGCGAATCCAGTCCACCCATTCGCCCGGCATCTGTTCCTCGAGGGGTTGGACCATGGCTTCTTCAACGGTATATCCCCGAACGCGGACCACGGACGGGGATATGTAAGTGAAGCGCATATCCAGGTCCATGGTCCAAATCACATCCGTGGCGTTGTTCGCTAACAGGCGGAACCGGGCTTCGCTTTCTTCCAAGGCGCGGCGGTCCTTTTTGCATTGGGCTTCCGCCGCCTCGAGGTGGGCCAGCCGTTCGCGCAGAAGACCGATCTCATCGCTGTGTTTGTCCGGTTTGGCCAAGCATCGTCCCCAAATCTTAAAATGCGTTATTCCTATTAATAAATCCATTATGCCCGGGAGCGGGGGTTCAGGTCAACTAATGATCGTTTCCCGGAAGAGAAAATCAACGTTCCTTTAAAAAAGAAAGAGAATTCGCTTAGTTTAATTGCGAACCGAAGGAATGCTTCGGGAACCCGACCAGGAATCCAGCGCGTATACGGCCAAACCCGTCCAAATGAGGCCGAAGGTGACCAGGTGGGCCGTCCGGAGGGGTTCTCCAAAGGCCAGCACGGCCAGAAGGAAATGAAGGGTGGGGGTGAGGTACTGGATCAACCCCAGGGTGGACAGGGGAATCCGGCGGCTGGCGGCGGTAAAGGCCACCAGGGGCACGGAGGTGACCACGCCGGCCGACAGCAGCAAAGCCGTAACCCCCCACCCCGCCGAACCAAAGGCCAGGCCCGCGCCGCCGCCCAGCCAGATCAGGCTGCCTATGGCCAACGGCGAAGCCAAGGCCGTTTCCACGAACAGGCCGCCCACGGATTCCACGCCCCGGACGGTTTTTCTAAAATACCCATACAACCCGAAGCTGATGGCCAGGGTCAGCGAAATCCAGGGCAACCCGCCCACCTGGATGGTCAGATTGGCCGTGCCCGCCGCCGCCAGGCCCACCGCCACCCATTGCCGGGGTCTCAGGCGTTCCCCCAAAAACAACATGCCCAACAGCACGTTCACGAGCGGGTTAAGGTAATACCCCAGGCTGGATTGAAGAACCTGGCCCTTGCCCACCGCATAGATGAACACGAACCAGTTGGTGGTCACCAAAGCCGTGGTGAGCACCAGGGTGGCCAGCGTCCGGAACGAACGAAGGCTCGAAGCCAAGGACCGCCACCCCTGGCCATAGGTGACCATGAGCGCGGTCAAAGGCACGGACCAAATGACCCGGTGGCAGACCACTTCGAGGGGGGTGGTTGGCCCTAAGGATTTGAAGTAAATCGGCACCAGGCCCCAGAAGCCAAAGGCGGCCAGAGCCAGAAGCACGCCCTGGCGGAATCGTTCGGGCGCGGTTTGGGAAGCAGGCAAAAGAAACCGCCTTTCAGGCCGAGGGCAGCCGCACGAAAAACGTGGCGCCTCCGGACGAAGGTTCGAGAATGATTTCGCCGCCGTGAGCCCGGAGCAGCGACTGGACGATGGACAATCCCAGCCCGCTGCCGCCTCGGTCCTGGGCGGTGGTAAAAAAAGGCCGGAAAATCCGTTCGGCGTTGGCTTCGGAAATCCCCCGGCCGTTGTCGCGGATCCGCAAGGCCACGAATCCCCAGCCATCCCGCATGGTTTCCACGGTCACCCGCACCTGGGAACCGCCGTGGACCCGGGCGTTATCGAAAAGGTTCGATAAAATGGATTCCAGCGTATCGCGGTCCATGGCCACTTCGTCCACCGCTTCGTCGTTCACCAGGCTGATGTCCACGCCGTACGCCTGGTACCGCTCGCGAAGGTCCGCCAGCAGCTCGGGAACGGAGGCGCATTCGCCCCGAATCTGAGCCACATCCGCTCGGGCCAGTTCGGTGAGCCGCCGGACCAGGCGTTCCAACCGCTGAGTATCGGCGGCGATGATGCCCATGAAACGGTTCCGTTCCTCGGCGGTCATCTCCTCCAGGTGGTCCTGAAGCAGTTCCACGGCGGCCCGAGTGGAGGCCAGCGGCGTTTTAAAGGCATGAGACACGTTGGACACGAAGGCCCGAAGGTATTCGGCCCGCTCTTCCAGTTTCCGGGTCATATCGCCGAAGGCCCGGTACAGCAAGTCCACTTCCCGGGTGCCGATCCGGTCCAGAGGCATGGCCATGGCTTTTTCGGACCGGCCCAGGAGATCGATGGCCCGGATCAACCGGCGGATGGGCCGGCTGATGGTGAGCGAGATCAAAATGGCCACCACGGAGACCATGGCCAGCATGATCAGGGCGCCGATAACCAGGGACCGGCCATGATAGTAAATGGCCTTGCGGACATCCAGGGGGGTGCGCATCAGCACCACCGCGCCCAGCACCCGGTTTTCGTGAACCACGGCCAGGGCCACGTGCACCCGGTACCGAGTCCGACGGCTCAAGGGCCCCAGCACGGATTCCTCGCCCGGATCGGCCCGGTGATAGAGCAGACTGACCGATTCTCCATCGAGTGCGTTTTTCACTTCTTCCCGGTGCCGGAGCGACAGCATCAGGTCCTCGCCCGTGGAGGCCACCACCACGCCTTCGGGGTCCACCACCCGGATTCCGGCCAGGGTGGCCCGCTGGGCTTCGAGCAGCAGGGGCGTCAGTTGATCGCCCACGGCCCGGATTTCCGGCCCGGGACGGGATTTGGTGGGCCGGGCGGGTTCCATGGGGGGTTGAAGGTATTCCTTGGCTACGTCCAGCCGGGGCAACAGGGGGTTGAACCGGCCGTCCGGGTCCGGTTGGGCCGAGACCGTGGTCCGAACGGCGGGGCGGCCGAACGAGGCCGTGTTTCCCTTGAGCGCCTTGATGACCTGGTCGCGGTAAATCAATTGAATAACCACACCTTGGGCCAACAGCTCGGATTCCGTCCGCCGCACCAGTTCCGTTTCGTAGATCCGCAAGGCGGCGATGCTCCCGAGGGGCAGGAGCAGGATCAGGACATTCACGATCAATAAGACCGTGCGGAGCTTGGGCCGGAGGCGCATCAGGTTTCGTCCGGCCGGCAGGACCCAAGGCGGTACCCCAGGCCGTGAACGGTTTCGATCACCCGGGCGCCGGCGGCTTCCAGCTTTTTCCGCACATGCCGGATATGGCTGTCCACGGTCCGGTCCGAAACGTTGTTATCAAAGGAATAAGCCCGGTCGATCAGTTCATCCCGGGTGTACACCTTGCCCGGGTATCCCAACAATGTTCGTAACAGAGCGAATTCAGTGGCGGTTAACGTTATTTCGGTTTCGCCCCAGTACACCCGGAACAGGTCCAGGTCCAGTTTCAGCCAACCGTGAGCCATCACCTTGGGCACGGACGGAGCCGGTTCGGCGGGTTCCGAGACGGCCTTGGTCCGGCGGAGCACGGCCCGGACTCGAGTCACCAGTTCCCTGGGGCTGAAGGGCTTGGGTACGTAATCGTCGCCGCCCAATTCCAGGCCCACCACCCGGTCCACTTCGTCGTCCTTGGACGTTAAAAAAATAATGGGGGTTTTCGATACGGCCCGGATGGACCGGCAGACATCGGTGCCGTCCATCTCGGGCATCAGGATGTCCAGGATCACCAAAGCGGGCGGGTCCCGGCGGAAGGCCTCCAGGGCTTTCAGGCCATCAGCCGCCTCGATGGTCCGGAACCCCGCTTTTTCCAGGGCGAACCGCACGGTGGCGCGGATGTGTTCGTCATCATCCACGATCAATACGGCGTCCGATGAACCCATGACCGCCTCCCTCCCCATTCCGTTTGTTCCCATGCCAATTCGGCATCAGGATGGCCCGAGCATACCCGATGGCCGGATCCGTTTCAACCAAGTGAGCCATCGCCGACAGGACCCGTTCCCCCCCCGCCGAATCGACCTGGCGCCTTGGCCGTCCTTCCCCCTATCCAAAAAACCGGTTTCCCCGCCATTCCTTCCCAACGTTCCAAACCCGGGAACGGTTCCGCGGAAAACGCGCTCAGGGCGTTTTACCGGAACCGTTTCCATTATTGATAAGTTTGGGAGGGGGTGTGGGGGCGACCTTTTTCAACAGGTCCCCCCACCTCTTCACCCGACCCGCCGTTTCCGGCGGCGAAGAGCGGCCCAGGCCGACAGGGCCATCAGGCCCAGACCGGCGGTGGCGGCGGGTTCGGGCACGGATCC
>JAGVGV010000726.1 GCA_020056895.1 Deltaproteobacteria bacterium | reverse complement strand
ATTGCGGGATCACGTATTCCACCAGTACGTACCGTTCCTTATCCGTTTTCACCTTGCGGATCACGGCGGTGAACGAACCCACCTGGTCCACTTCCTGGCCGGCCTTTTTCCACAGGTCCGGCGAGGCGTGGGGATCGGGGGTTTCGCCCGAACCCGTGGAATAGATTATGCCTTTGGCCATGTAAAGATCATTGCCCAAACTGGCCAGGGAGCTGATTTGGGAAAAAATGTAGGCCTCGCCGTCAGCCAGGGGCGCGGTGTATTGGGCCTTGGCGTGTTTGGAGATGGCCACGCCGAAATACTTTTCAATGGCCCGGTCCACGGCCTGAACCGGCACGATCACCGACATGCCGTCCGCCGATTTTTTCAGCGCCTTGAAATTGTTGATGTAGTTGTGACGGATGGCGAAATCGATGAGAATCGGATCGGTGAGCGATTCTTCGGTAAAACTTGGCACATCCGCTTCGGAGAAATTGCTGAAAAAGGTGTTCAGCTTTTTCCTTTCGGCCGCGTCGATCTTCACTTCGGATTGGGCCAACGCCAGAGAAGCGGTTAATAGCAGGGTGAGCCCCAAAGCCAACACCAGAATTTTTTTCATTTTTCACCTCCGAAGGGGGACCGTATTCGGTTTTCCCGCCAGGGTCAAAGGAAAAAATCCGGGTGGGTGGCTGGAAGCCATCGGAATTTGGACATGATTTGGATGGATTTGATCCGCCGCGAGGACGATGGATACGGTTGGGAACCAAAGGGGTGTACTGAGCAAAACGCGGCAAAGACGTAAACATTTTTCCGGGAAAAATTGAAAAATACATGATCCGGTATGGCGGTTTTCATGAGCGAATCGGGGCTTGACGAAGGAACAAAAAAATAGTAATGTAATTAACTGCTTAACCTTAGCGAAACGGCGAGGAAAGGGACATCTTTGCATCGTTGGATATTCATCGGGCGAACCGTTGCTTTTTCTGTTCACTGATTCTGGTTACAGGGCTTCTTGCGGTTGAAAAGCCGCGTTAAAAGTTCGCGTACGCGCCGTCTTTGGAGGTGATTGTTGTGCCGAGAAAATATGTTCCCCCCGCCATCTTGAACCTTATTCATTTGGGGGATCAGGTGATTCAACAAGTGAAACAGCTCTTGCCTTTCGGAGCGGGCAACCAGCAGTTCGACTATTACCGCACGAATCAAAATTCCAGCCGTCGGACGGCCTTGGCCCAGCGGGCGTATGGGACCGATTGGAGCCGGCCCCTGAGGAACGCCGGGGCCACCTTGGCGTATCAGGCCGGGAACTGCCAGGATCAGGCCTCGGTGACGTACGCCTTGCTCCGCGAGCAATTAAACAACGCCACCTATGCCTCGTTCTGCCAAAGCACCAGTTATCATCACTCTTTCGCCGCCATCGGAGACCCGAACGATCCATCCAAAGGGCCGGTGGTCATCGTGGACCCTTGGCCCCAGCAGGCTCAGGCTGTATTGCTGGAGGATCATTTTACGTCGGACCATCCCATCTTGACGCTAAGGAGCAAAGTGGGTGGGCGCGTTGGAAAAATCGCCAAAGCCCAATCGAAATATACCGGTCTCAATGTGGCGAAAGATACTATTATGGAATTGTTCCATAATTATCCCCTGCCTCAGTACAACCAAACGCATTGCACCAAAAACAATGTAGTGTTCGAATATCACGACAACCTGATCGAGTTTTAACCTTCGTTCGGCCCGGGTTATTCGGGAAGGAAACGACATCATGAACCAAATCGTTTTTTTAGACCCGAATCCGGACTGGATCCAGTTCGCCACCGCGCATTCCCTGGCCACGGCCAATGCCCCAGCCCAGATCCAAATGCTGGATCAAGCCAACCTGGCGGGCGTTGTGGCGGGGGATACGGTGTATCTTATTGGCCATGGGTCCCCAATGCAGGCGGGTGTATGGACCAGTTCCCGAAAATTGGCCCGGCGGCTGGAACAGCGAGGGTTGCCCAAGACGGCCACGGCCATCCGCCTGGCTTCATGCTCGACGTCGGGTGATACAGGCCACAGCCATCTGGCTTCGTTCGCATACAATTTGAAACAGGACCTTCGGGTTCGAGGGTATGCCGACCTGAAGGTGGCCGGGCCTACGGGACCGCTCATCGCCGGCTGGAATCTGGGGGAACGGGTCGTGACGCCGGGGCAAGAAGGGGCGGCCGGTTTGGTTCAGCAAAACAGCGTGATTGTCGGGCAGGCCGGCATAAACCTGGCCAATGTCCATATCGGAGCCAATTTGGCGGGCAACGTGGCGAATCCCGTCGGCCTGGCCGCCATGGCCTTATACGTCGCCAACCAAACCAATGCTTTCTGGGTTGATTTCGCCGCGAATATGGGGCCGAATATTCTGGGCCCAGGAGCAGGGTGGATGACCCATTGATCCCCCGTCGGGCCCGGCCGTTGGGGACTCAAAAAAACTACGCGGGATGAAGGTGAAAACAAGCAGCGCGAAGGGCCTCACGTCCTCGCTTTCTCCTTCAAATACTCATCCACCAGCCGGCCGGCGATGTCTTCGATCATGATGAACAGGAAGACCCGTTCCTCGCCCCCCAGGTCGGTGGCGTCGGCGTCCCGGTTGAGTTCCTTGGTCAGTTGAAAGATCAGTTCCCGCCGGAACTCGTCCCGCCGGCCCGCGTCCCTCAGCCTCAACCCATTGTTTTTCAGCATCAACAACTGGACCTGGGGGATCAGGTCCCCGCCCAGGGTCCGCGCTCTCAGGCGGCCTTCCAGTTGTTTGTATTCGGGTCTAAGCCTTAAGCTGTCCAGCAGTTCGTCCGTAGGCGCGGGTTCGGCCGCCGTTTGCGTCATCCGTCGGTCCATCATCGTTCCTCCCCCATTGGCCCTGCCCGGGTATTCGCCCTCTTTCCCAGTTCCCGGAATCGGATACTTGGGACGGGGCGAAACCCATTGGCCGGCATTGATCTTAGCACAAGGCTTTGGGGATTGGGAACCCGGTGGTTCATCCGGACATCGGAAAACCGGCCGGACGCCGAACCCGGGAATGGGGGGCGGGCGAGAAAGTGAGGATGGGGCCTTGCCGAATGGGCGGGTTTCGTCTTTATTGTTAATAGGCCGCCGTGGGTTGATCCAAGTCAAGGTGGTTCAGGGTTTTTATGGATAGATTACAGCCAAGGGTCCGCGCTTCGGAACTATTTTGGCGGACGCCATGGGGAGAAAAGGATGAGGTCCATGACGCGAATGGTGGAGGAAGAAACCCCGGCCGTCGCCCCGCTTCACATACCGGCGGAAACCGACCCCTTTTTGGCGGACGAAGTGACGGCCCGAAGCGGCGTGAATACCCGAACCTGTTTTTCCTGCCTCACCTGTTCCGGCGGCTGCCCCTTTTACAAGGCCATGGATATGGGGCCCCACGGCGTGATGCGGCGGGTGAATTACGGTCTGAAGACCGAGCTTTTGACATCGAACACCATTTGGCTTTGCGTGGGCTGCCATACCTGCTCGGCGGCCTGCCCCATGGCCATCGACGTTTCGGCCGTGATGGACGTTTTACGGCAGATGTCTCTGGAAGAAGGCATTGCGCCCGCCGAACCCACGG
This sequence comes from Deltaproteobacteria bacterium, assembly GCA_020056895.1. GTDB lineage: Bacteria > Desulfobacterota > Desulfarculia > Adiutricales > JAGVGV01 > JAGVGV01. The sequence continues at coordinate 2,961 of JAGVGV010000726.1, read as the reverse complement.
TGCTCGATTTCCACCGCGAAGTCCTGGGGTCCATCGAACGCTACGGCCGAACGCACAAACTGGAGATCATGCTTCGGTATAAAATCCGGCGCTTCAGTTTTCTGGAAGATATGGACGTGGGGCTCAAAATGCTGGCCAAGCGGAAGCTTGACCTGAAACCTTCGAAAATCAAACGGCCCAGAATCCTGGCTTCGTTGTTCAAAAAAGGCTGGCGGAGGTGATCCATGTCCGACGGGTTGATCCAAGTTTCCTATTTTCCCGGCTGTTCCCTGGCCACCAGCGCCCGCGAAAGCAACGAATCCCTGATCCGGGCCTGCGGATACATGGGGCTGGAACTGGTGGAACTGGAGGATTGGAACTGCTGCGGGTCGTCATCGGCGCACAGCCTGGATCATGATTTGGCTCTGGGCTTGGCCGCCCGGAACCTGGGGCTGGCGCCCAAAGACCGGCCGCTCATGATCATGTGCCCATCCTGCTACCGGAACCAGATTGGCGCATTAACACGGCTTCAGGCCGACGGTGTGGCTCGGCGCCATTGGGAACGAAGGTGGGGTCTCGAGATCGATCCAGGCCTTCAGATCGTATCCTTCATGGAACTGATGAAGTTCATGGAGCGGCTCCGGGCTATGGGAACCATGCCCGAGCTGGACCTCAAACGGGGTCTTGGGGGGCTAAAAGTGGCCCTGTATATGGGCTGCATGAGCATGTTTCCGCCGTCAATCCGGCCAAAACGTCCCTCGGCGGACGTTCTGATCCACCAATTGAAGGAATTCGGGGCGGAAATGGTTACCTGGCCCCATCAGGACCGGTGCTGCGGCACGTTTTTGTCCGTGGCCCGGCCGGACATCGTGACTCCCATGGTCAACGACATCATGAACAGCGCCCTTAACGTGGGGGCCGACTGCCTGGTGACGGCTTGCGCCATGTGCCAGTTGAACCTGGAAATCCGGGCGACCATCGACAAAAAGCCGCCCATTCTCCATTTCACCGAGGTGGCGGCTCTGGTTCTGGGCGCCCGGGATTCGGGCGACTGGTTCGCCCGGCACCTGGTGGACCCTCGGCCGATGCTCAAGGCCAAGGGGCTGACGGGGGATAGAGCCTGATTCGGCGGGTCCATCACGCCGGCCCATGAACCTGGTGGACCCATCGGGAATCCGGCCAGGGATCGATCCGCTGTTGGGGCGAGGCAGACCTTGCTCGGAAAGGAGATTGCGGATCATCCCGAAGTCGTGGGATAATGGTCTGCATGACGTTGACTCACGAAAAACATGAATACTCACCGGCCGGCTCCACCGAACCAACGGCCTTTCCCACCACCCAAACACCATCCCCGGCCCGCGAAGACGACCTTACCGGACTGAAAATGGCCGTCCAGACCGTTGCCGCTATTTCCGAAGACTGGGTATATTGGCTGGAACCCGATGGAACCATGAGCTTTCTATCGGCCGCCGGACGGCAGTTGACCGGCCGGACTCTATCAGATTTTCAGAACAATCCCGGGCTGTTGGTGGATTTAGTCCATCCCGAGGATCGGCCGCTCTGGGAAGGGTATCACGAAGCCGTCCAGCAAAGTATTCGGCCCGTAGATATCGAAATACGTATCCAAACGCCTCAGGCCCAAACCCGCTGGATACGCCACCGCTGCCGCCGGTTTTTTTCAAGCAACGGGGAATGCCTGGGAACTTTGGGCACCTCGAGCGACGTGACCGAAGCCAAGCGCCTGGAACGACAGATGGTTGATTTTGCTCAAGAAATGGAATGGCAGAACTGGCGGTTGGGCGAGGCGTACGAGGAGCTTGCCCGGATCAACCAGGAATTGGACGATTTTGCTCATATCGCGTCCCACGACCTGAGGGAACCCCTACGGGGACTCCGGCTGTACGCCGGGATATTGAACCAGGACTACGCGGCCCGCTTGGACGATGGAGCCCGGAAAAAACTGGATACCATGGTCCGGCTGTGCGACCGGCTGGATGTGATCATTGAATCCCTGCTCCAGTATTCCCGGGTCGGCCGCCAGGAATTTTTATCCGCCGAAACCGATCTTAACCAACTGGTGGCGGACGTCTTGAGCTCGCTTCAGGTATCGCTGGACGAGGGGCGGGTGGAGGTTCATATTCCGGAATGCCTGCCCAGGGTGGTCTGCGATCCGGTGCGGATCCGCGAGGTGTTTCATAATTTGATCGTGAACGCCATGAAATATAACGATGCCGAAAAAAAGCTGATTGAAATCGGATCGTTTATGGAAATCCCCGACGATCGGGACCTGGATCAATGGGGCGGGGAAGGGGACCGGCGCCAGGTGTTCTACGTGAGCGACAACGGCATCGGCATCCCCGAAGAACACCGGGATACCGTGTTCCGGCTGTTCAAGCGGCTCCATCCGGCTCAGCGGTATGGAGCGGGCACCGGTTTCGGGTTGACCATGACCAAAAAAATCGTGGAACGTCACGGCGGCCGGATTTGGGTGGAATCCAAACCCGGGCAGGGGGCCACGTTTTATTTCACGCTGGGGAAAAAATGCAGTAGTGGGGGCGGCCGATGATGGACGCCGGCCGTGTTGTCCTAGTCGTGGACGATAACGAGATCGATCGGGACATTTTGAACCGGAGTCTTCGGGAAAACGGGATCGGAATGGCCCCGGACCGGATACTGGAAACGGATTCGGGCTGGCGGGCCTTGGAACTGTTCGCGGGAGAAGGCCCGGACCTGGTTTTGTTGGATTTCAATCTGCCGGATCTGGATGGGCTCGAACTTTTGGACAGGTTCAACGCGGGCCGGGAAGGTTTTTTGCCGGTCATCATGCTGACCGGCCACGGGAACGAAGCCGTGGCGGTGGCGGCCTTGAAAAAGGGCGCGGCGGATTATCTGGTCAAGGATGTGCGGGGCGAATACCTGCGCCGGCTGCCATCGGTCATCGAGCGGCTGGACGGCCAGCGGCGGCTGCTGGAAGAAAAAACT
>JAGVGV010000057.1 GCA_020056895.1 Deltaproteobacteria bacterium | reverse complement strand
CGTTCGGCCGACCCGGGATGGCCGGGTTTCAGCTCTGGTCCCAATGCTCTTTCACCCACCGGCGGCCTTCTATCAGTTCGTGAATCCCCAATTCCAGGGTGGCGGTCCGATCGTACCCCCGGGATTTCAACGCACCGAAAATTTCGGCGAAGGGCGTAATCCCCCGTCCGGGCATCATGTGAAGATCGTCCTTGGGGGATGTGCCGCCCAGGTTGTCATGAAGGTGCAGGTGCCGGATTCGGTCAAAACCGTGTTCGATGATCTCGATGGACCGGTTGGAACGCGAAAGAAGCTGGGCGTGGCCCACGTCCAGGGTCAGGCCCAGGTCCGGGACCGCCGTCAGGGCCGCTTCCAGGTCTTTCCAGGGTTCGCTCAGGTTTTCAAGCGTCATCTGAATGCCTTCGGCCGTACAACCGGCCGCCGCCTGGGCCAGCAGGGCGATTTTCCGGCGCATCAGGTCCGCCGGCGTCCAGCGGGAATCGATCCAGCAGTGAACCGTCAGCAGCCGGACGCCCAGCCGGACCGCCGCCAGGGTGGCTTCCCGAAGCCGGGGCAGGTAGATTCGTTCCAGTTTGGCCGGTTCCCGGGAGTCTCCCTCCTGGGGGCCATGGCCCAGAAAGACCACCTGGTTTTCGGCCGCCAGAGCCGCCCAGGCCGCTTCCTCATCCGGACCGCCAGGGCAGGGCAGGGTGATTTCCAGGTGGTCGAAGCCCAAACCAAGACACGCCCGGCCGTCTTCCGGGGTTTTGGTCCGGGCCGCCAAAATGGGTTTCGCGGCTGATGCGTCCATGCGCCTCCTATCGTTGATTATGGCCCGGATTGGATGAAACGGCAACCACGGACGATCCCGCCGGGGATCGTAACGATTGTGAACAGCATGTGGATAAAATTTGGACGGCGACCAAAAAATGAACGATAAAAAGAAAAGGTCCGAAATCGGGCCGTTTTTAGCATTAATAAAAATATATAAAAAACAGTTCATTATGGTTGACAAACCGCTTTGGGGGCGGTTCGGGACCCCGCCGGGGGGCGTTTACAATTGTTCACATTTTTCTGGAAGGGTGTGCATAAATGGGTAAAATAAAAAACGGATTCCCTGGCGGCCCCCCTTTTTCCGTACGGATCCTCCCCGGTTTGGCCGGAGCCGCTTCGGCCCGGGACGTGGCCGTGGTGGTGGATGTTTTTCGGGCCGGGAACACGGCGGCGGCCCTTTTGGCTTCGGGCGCCCCGTTCATCCAGCCCGCGGCCGGACTGGACCAGGCTCTGGACCTCAAGCGGATTCATCCGGATTGGTTGGCGGTGGGGGAGCGGGGCGGGTTGATGCCTCCGGGTTTCGATCTGAACAATTCGCCGGCTCTGGCCGCGGGGATGGACCTTAAGGGGCGTCCGGTGGTTTTAACCACTTCGGCCGGCGCCCAGGGTCTGGAGGCGGCCGCCGGAGCCCGCCATCTGATGATGGCCACCCTGGTCAACGCCGAAGCGGCCGTCCGGTATATCCGATCCCTGGCCCCTCGGGAGGTGGTGATTGTTCCCATGGGGCTGGACGCCCGGGAACCGGCGGTGGAGGATGACGTGGCGGCCGAATATCTGGCGGCCCTGCTTTTGGAGCAACCCGTGGACTATAAAAAAACGGCCCGGGCCATGCTCCAGGGGCCGGGCGCGGACCGGCTGAAACGGTTGGGCCAGAGCCGGGATCTGGCGTACTGCCTCCGCCTGAACTATTTGGACCTGGTGCCGGCGGCCCGGCGGACTCCGGAAGGACTAAGGTTGACGGCGGTCCGGTGGTTTGATTCAATGGCTGGATTCAGATTGGATAAACCCTCGGATCCGGACCGTTCCTCCGGCCGGATTCCATTGAAAGGACCTCGGTGACCGACCCCAGCGACATCGAACTGAGGGCTTTGGGGCGCGAATGCGTCCGGGTCCAAAAAACGTTCAGTCTCAATAACATCCTTAGAACCCGGGAAATGCTCGGCTATGCGTCCACCGGGTTCAAAACGGTGTACCAGGCCGTCCCCTTTTTTTTCCAGGTCAACCGTCCCGGCGTGCCCGGCTTCGTCCCTTTTCCCCGGCCCGCCCTGGGTATTTACGGTTTTGGCCGGACCGGCTTCGCCCGCCTGTATCTCGAAGCCAACCCCGATAACAGCCTCAAGGACATCCTGGTCCTCAGGCCCGTGATCCAGGCCCTCACCCTGATCGGCAGCACGGGCTCGGTGGGGCATACCCGGTCTTCGGACCTCGATTATTGGGTGATCGTGGACAAGAGGTCCCTGGATGACGGCCAGGTGGACTACTTGGAAAAAAAATGCCGGTCCATCCAGGCCTGGGCTCAGGCCCGCCACGGCGCCGAAGTGCATTTTTTCCTGATGGACCCCCAGGACATTCGGGATTTGAAGCTGGGCCCTTTGGACGAGGAAAGTTCCGGCGAAGTGATGCCTCGGCTGGTGATGGAGGAATATTACCGGACCCTTCTTCACGTGGCCGGCCGGATGCCTCTGTGGTGGACCACGCCGCCGGGCGCCTCCCCCGAAGCTTACAACCGGCTGGCCCGGGTGGCCGACGATATTCTCATGACCACGTTCCAGGCCGAAGATTTCATCGATCTGGGTTTTCCGGAAAACCCCGGGCCTCGCGAATACCTGGGCGCGGCCATGTGGCAGGCTCACAAGGCCCAGCGGGACCCCTTCAAGGCCCTTTTGAAAATGCTGCTTATCAAGGAACAGGTGGATTCGGGGCTGAAGGCTCCCCTGTTGTGCGATCAGGTCAAGGCGGCGGTGGTGGCGGCCGAATCCGTGGACCAGATGCCGGTGGACCCGTATTATCTGACCATCCGCCGGGTGATCGACAATGCCGACAGCCACCTGGATCTGGTCCGGACCGCCGCCTGGTTTAAAATCCATCACCCCTTCGACCATGTTCCGCCCACGCCTCAGAGCACCAAGGCCAGGCTGATGGAAAACCTGCGCAAGGAATGGAACTGGCCGGCGGAAAAGGTTCAGGACCTGATGCAGTATTCCTGGTGGACTCAGGCCCGCCGTCTGGCTCTGGGCGAAGAACTCAAAGCGGTGCTTCTGGACCTTTTTTCCCATGTGGCCGCCCGGCTCCGCCAGGACTACGGCGCCGAAGTGATGTTCCAGGACGACAACCTGGCCCGCCTGAACGCCCAGATTCTGTCCCGATACGCGGACCACTCCACCAAGGTCGAGGAACTGCCTTCGGTCTTCCACCGGCAGGGTATGCCCAAGGATATGAACCTGGTCTGGACCGAAGGGGCGTGGCGGCTTTGCGAATCGGCCGGAGTGGACGAGGATTATTTCTATTCCAACCCCCGCCTGGTCCGAGTGGCGGCCTGGCTGGTCCAGAATCAGCTCTGGGGCCCCGGAGTCCGCCTCAGGCTCCGGCCGGGCCACCGTCCCGTGAAAATCGGGGCGGTCCTGGGGGTGATCGCCCTTTTCGCCCGGCTTTTTCCGGTGGTGAACTTCGCCGACGGCGCCAACCTGGGCCTTCTTTCCCGGCCGGTAGGCCCGAAGGCCCTGGTGGTGAACCTGGAAGAAGGCGCCGTTACCACCCGGCCTTTGACCGTGGACGTGGTGTACCGCACCAGCCTGGGCGAAATGCATGTCGAGGGGCTGGGGCCTTTGGGTTTTCCGGGCGCTGAAGGCTTTACCCTGGTGGCTCAGTGGGCGGCCGAACACCACGACGGCCCGGTGGATCAGTTGATCCCTTTTGTTCCACCCGGACCGGACCAGGAAGAAATGGAACTGGGCCTCAAGGCCGCTCTCCGCCGGTACCGGGGGCGGGGTCCCCAGATCCGGAAATCCAAGGTCCGCCTGGACCTTGATTGATTTTATCGTTCGAACCGTTCATCGGGGCGCATACACGCGGCTCGCGAGGGTATCATGCCGGTTCGGCCCGGCCAAAGCCGGCGGGCCAAGGTTTTCAAAACCCGAAAAATGAGGCCCTGGCTGGTGGCTGCGTTAGAAAACCATTGTATTATTCGGGAAAAACCCGGAAGGACCGGGGTTGGATACCGGGGGCGGATCCTCTATATTGGATAGGAAAGAGTCCAACGGCCTGGAGAAACCAAAAGTGAATCAACCGCCCGCCGAAGCCGCACGGGTTTTGTTGGTGGAAACGGACATGGCCCTGAGGAAAGGCGAAGCCGCCCTTCTGCGGGAAATGGGCATCACCGACGTTCAGACGGCCAGCAACGGAACGGACGCCTGGGCGGCCATCAAGAACACCAACGTTAATTTCGTGATCAGCGCCTGGAATCTGCTCGAAGACATGAGCGGCCTGGTGCTGCTCAAGGTGGTTCGGGCCGATCGGGCTTTTTTCAATATCCCCTTCATGCTGGTGGTCGAGGAAATCACCAAAGGCCAGGTTATCGAAGCAGGCGAAGCCGGAATCACCGATATTATCATCCGTCCCTTCACCAATGAAGTGTTCAAGCGGAAAATCGAGGGGACCCTCCGGCCCGAGATGGATAAGGAGCAGGAGGAAGGGAACAAGCTCTACACCAACGGCGTGGAAATGATGAAACAGGGGCGGTACGACGAAGCCGTCAAATCCTTTAAAAAAATCCTGGACCTGCACCAAAGCGCCGAAGTTTATTACAACATGGGTTATATCAAGACCGCCCAGGGCCGGTACGAGGAAGCCATCATCGCTTTCCGCAAGGCCACCCAGATCAACAACGCCTTCGCCCAGGCATTCCAGAAAATGGGCGAAGTCTATGCCCGGATGGGCCGATCCCGCGAGGCCCAGAAATGCTTTGAACAAGCCGCCGAAATATTCATGGACAAGCGGATGGACGACAACGCCGAAGCCGTGTTCATGCAGGCCCTCAAGATCAATCCCAATACCATCAACGTATACAATTCCCTGGGTATTCTGTACCGGCGGCAGGGCCGGATGGAGGATTCCATCAAAATGTACAAAAAGGCCCTCCGGGTCAGCCCCTTCGATGAACACATCCACTACAATTATTCACGAGTGCTCATGGCGGCCAAATATTTCGACGAGGCGGCCCGGATTCTCCAAACCGCCCTCCGCTTGAACCCGGAATTCACCGAAGCCCGAAACCTCCTTAAATCCATCGAAATGGGCGAAGGCCTCCGCTGATACCCGTTTGGCGTCCACAATAAAGGGGCAAAGCCTGCCTCCCTCCTCCGACGAAGCAGCCAAGGTCAAAGAACGAGAAGTTATCCCAAAATGAGGAATTTGGCCTTGGGGCAAGGAGGAGGATGGAAGCCAACCGGAGGAATACTGTAGGTATTTTGAGGATTGGATTCCACCCTCCGACGAAGCAGCCAAGGTCAAAGAACCATTTTGGAGGTAGGGTCTATTTCCCTCGGAGTACGGTCCGGGGGGGATGGTACCCGCCGGGAACGGTCAGGTTGGGGGCGACCAGGCACCGGGGGCCCATCAGCGTGCCGGGGCTGGTCACCGAATTGCACCCGGTCTGGCAATCATCCCCCAAAATGGCCCCGAATTTCCTCCGGTCCACGGCCACGATCTCTTCGCCCACACGGATGCGGATGGGGCCGGGCAGGATTTTCAAATTGGCCAGCTTGGTTCCGGCGCCCAGGTTCACCTCCCGTCCCAACAGGCTGTCGCCCAAGTACGCGAAATGGCCCGCCTTGGCGCCATCGAGCATGACCGTGTTTTTCATTTCCGTCACATGGCCCACCACCGCGCCCCTGCCGGTCAGGCAGTTGCCCCGCAAATACGCGCCCTGACGGACTTCGGTACAGGGGCCGATCAAGGCCGGGCCTTTGATAAGGGCGCCGGGTTCCACCAGGGCTCCGGGGCCGATTTCAATGGCGTCGTCCATCAGGAACACTCCGGCCGAAACCACGGCCGCGCCTTCGAGCCGTTGGCCCTTTCGCCAGACGTCCAACTTGCCCTTGGTGGCGTCGCCGTACGTAATGGTCAGATCGTCCGCCCAGGCCTGGCCGTTCCACAGCGCCCAGGGACGGGTGGTCATGTCGCCCTGGCGGCGGATTTCAGCTACGTTGGAGCTCAGAATACCCTTCAAAAACGATCCGATCATGTCCAAGGCGTCCCAGACATGGTCGAGTCCTTCAAACAGCCCGGCCGAATTCTGACCTTCAAGCTTGAAAAAATGGCGGGGACCTAATTCGATCATGGTGAACCTCATGAGGTTTTTTGGCCTTCAGCTTACCACAACCACCCGTTCCGGAACCAGGGACCCTTCTTGACGTTTGAAGTCCTGGCTCGTAAGATGTCGGGCAACACCGGCGGAATCGGCCCCTTGGGGGATACGGGGGCCGGTAATCCGCCAAACATCCGGAGGAACGCATCATGCACGGACCATCGCCCCGGAGGATCGGCTTGTTGTTGGGATGCCTTTTGACCCTGGCCGGCGGCGCAATCGCTTTCGCCGATTGCTGGGACGGCATGTTTCCCGATTCGGGCCGCCGGTTTCTTTCGGACCAGGAACTGGCCTCCTTGGAAGAAGAGGAACTCTGGATGGCCCGCAACGAGATTTTCGCCCGCCATGGCCTGATTTTCAGCACTCAGCGGGGAATCGAATTCGCCCAGGGGCTGTGTGGGTACAACCCGGACGAACCGGACCCCACCCGGGTTCAGCCCCGGTTCAACCAATACGAACTGCGGAACGTGGAACGGATCAGCCGGCTGGAAAAAGCCCGGAAGGCCGGCCAAAAGCCGTCCGCGCCCATGGCCGGGAGCCTTTGGATTTTCCCGGATTCGGACCGGCGGAACCTGACCGACGCCGAAATCCAGTCCCTTTTGGCCCAGCCGGACGGCGCGGAACGGGTTTGGCGGGCTCGGAACGAAATCTACGCCCGTCATGGGTATGTTTTTCAAACCCCCAAAGGCCGGGCTTATGCCCGGAGCCTGGGGAGCGCATACAACGGCGACGAACCGGACGCCGGCCGGGTGCTCCAAAGGTTCAATGCCTTCGAGCGGTATAACGTGGAATTATTGAGGAAATATGATAAATCGCGATAGTCGGAAACCGGGGCTCCGGACTTGCGTGATCCGGTTGTTCGCGCTGTTGATCCTCTGGGCGGCCCAAGCCGGAACGGCTCCGGCGGCGGAGTTCGAAGCGGACCTGGCGGCGTTTCCCGACCGGGTTCGGGCCGATATAAAGGCTCTGGCCCGGGCCTATCCGGAATTCGTGGCCAAAGTGGACGGAGGTCCAAACGGGGGGCCGGTTCTGGTAATGAAGGACGGCGCCCGGATTCCGTACGACGATGGCCGGCCAAAAGCCTATGAAGAAAAGCTGGATACGGCCGACATCGAGGATATGCTCAGCCAGCCGTACACCGTGGGGCCTTTAGCCGGGGGCGTGGAGGTGAACGAAGACCCCGGCCGGATCCGGAACGATCCCTTTTTCCAGGCCATTTATGGCCGGTCGGCGGCCGACGTTCGCAAAGGGCTGGTTTCGGTGGATTTTTGCGGGACCCGGATTCAATTCCACGGCACCGGCAAGGCCGCCCAAGCCCTGGGACGAGTGTCGGCGGATTTGTCCTCCTTGTTGAAAGCCAAGCCGGATCTGAAGGAATACGTTTTTCCCCTGGGCGGCACATTCAATTGGCGGACCATCGAAGGAACCCGGCGCCTCAGCCCTCATTCGTACGGTGTGGCTCTGGACCTTAACGCCGCCAAGGGAGCGTACTGGCGTTGGACCGGCGATCGGAAGGGGGCCGTGGACGACAAGGTCCGGCGGAAATACCCCATGGAAATCGTGGCCGCCTTTGAAAAGCATGGGTTCATCTGGGGCGGCAAATGGTACCATTTCGATCTGATGCATTTTGAGTACCGGCCGGAACTGGTGTTTCCGGCGGGCCCGGCCTCGTGAACGGAAGGCCGTGGGTTGTGGAGCCCATCGGAGCCGACCGGGTGGTTTTTCGGTATTCCCGATATCTGGCGTACGAAATTTTTCAGGCCGTCCTTCCGGATGGATTGGATCGGTTCGACGCCCGGTTTCGGGGGCTAATGGCCTGGACCCAGACCCCGGACTCCTTGGGCGGCTGGCGGGAAGACGCTCCGCCATTCCGGTCCCCAGAGGTTACGGAAACGCCCATCAGCTCCGTTGAACAGGCGCTGGACGCGGTTTTTTTCCATTATCTGGAACTGGACCGTATGCGGGACCCGGCTGGACTCCACCAAAAGCTGAACGAGCGGGACCTTTCGGCCTTCCTCGTCCGCTTTTTCCCCAAAATCAGCCAAACCCCGGACTCCCTGGAACGGCTTCAGGGCGTCATCCGGACGCTGTGCCGGGAACTGGGGGATCTGATCGGCGGGGAACCACCCGGCCTCGGCTTTCTACCGGAACCTGGGACCATACCAGGCGGGCCGGTTCTGTTTAGCCACAGCCCGGTTTTTCAGGAGGTTCTGGAAACCGCCTCGCGGGCCGCCTGGTCCACGGCGCCGATTCTTCTTTCCGGAGAAAACGGAACGGGCAAGGAGGTGGTGGCTCGGTTCATCCACCAGGAAAGCCGGCGGGCGGATGGGCCGTTCGTTCCGGTCAACTGCGGAGCCCTTCCGGATGAACTGTTGGAAAGCGAACTCTTTGGTCACAAAAAAGGGGCCTTCACCGGCGCCACCCGCGACAAGCCCGGCCTGGTGACCACCGCCGAACGAGGAACCCTGTTCCTGGACGAAATAGGGGAACTGCCGGCCCGGCTGCAGGTCAAACTGCTCCGTTTTTTGCAAGACCGTTCGTTCCTGCCCCTGGGTGCGTTGAAGCCCCAGACGGCCGACATTCGGATTCTGGCGGCCACCAACCAGGACCTGGACCAAACCATGGCCGATGGCCGGTTCCGGCGGGACCT
>JAGVGV010000170.1 GCA_020056895.1 Deltaproteobacteria bacterium | reverse complement strand
TCGGCCTGGCGGTGGCAAGCCACCTGGTGATCCGCCGTCACGAAGACCAGGGCGGGTTCCTTTTCCTTGCAAAGGTCCAGAACAAAGGGGCACCGGGTGTGAAACCGGCAGCCGGACGGCGGCCGGACCGGGCTGGGCACGTCGCCCGTCAGAACGATCCGCCGTTTTTTCAATTGGATTTCGGGCACTGGAATGCCCGAAAGAAGCGCGTGGGTATAGGGATGGAGCGGCCGGGCGAAGAGGCGGCTGGTGGGCGCGATCTCCACCACCCGGCCCAAATACATCACCGCCACCCGGTCGCTGATGTATTTGACCACCAGCAAATGGTGGGTAACGAACAGGTAGGTGAGCCCCAGTTCGTTTTGCAGCCGCTTCAACAGGTTCAAAATCTGGGCCTGAACCGAAACATCCAGGGCCGAAGTGGGTTCGTCCAGCACAATGAATTCCGGATGCGTGGCCAAAGCCCGGGCCACGGCGATCCGTTGCCGTTGGCCGCCGGAAAATTCATGAGGATACCGGAGCAGATGGTCCTGAGTCAGCCCCACCAGCCGCAACAGGTCCACCACTCGGGCTTCCATTTCCCGGCCGCCCAGGCTTTCGTGCACCCTAATGGGTTCGGCGATGATGTTTTTGACCAGCATCCGCGGGTTGAGCGATGTGGTGGGGTCCTGGAAGACCATCTGGAGCTTGCCGCGGATGCCTCGGGTTTTCATCTCGCCCTTGGTCAGAGGGGCGATGTCCACCCGGCTTCCGGCGCCTCCGGCCGACCCCAGATAATCGATCGTGCCCGAAGTGGGTTCGTGGAGCTTGATGATGGTTTTGCCCAGGGTGGTTTTGCCGCAGCCCGATTCGCCCACCATGCCCAGGCATTCCCCCTGATGGATGGACAGGTTCAGGCCGTCCACGGCCCGGACCGACCCCACTTTTCGCCGGAATACTCCGCCCACGATGGGGTAGTGCTTCACCAGGTCCACCAGTTCGAACAAGGTTTTTTTACTCATCCGTTTTTCTCCGGCTCTTCCGTCGCCAACCGGCTCATGACCCAGGCATCCCAATACTCGGTTCCGAAACGGGTGGTTTCGCGAAGCCGGCCTTCCTTCACGAAACCGGCCCGTTCGTAACAACGAATGGCCGCCTGATTGAAATCGTAGACCCTCAGTTCCAGCCGGTGGAATCCCAGTTCGCCGAACCCCTTATGAGCCAGCGCCTCGACCAACGCCAAACCCAGGCCCCGGCCCCTCGATCCGGGGTCCACCATCAACCGGCACAAGACCGCCGAAGGCGCCTGGTAGTTGATCTGGGCGATCTCGCCGTACGCCATCATCCGGCCGCTTTCCATGTCCCGGCCTTCGTACGCCAGCAAAAGGGGCGGGGTTCGGAGCCCGGGCGCCAGGTGATCCCGCCACTGGTCTTCATTCAAGGGATGCCGAAAGGTCGGGCCGGCCCACTGGAGCATGGCCCGTTCGTCCGGAAGCCAGGTCGAAACAATGCGTTGGCCTTCGGTGGTCAGGGGTTCCAGATGGATAAGGGGTCCGGTCATGCCGAACCTCCGGCCCGGTTTTGTTCCGCCCAGTGGCAGGCCACCTGGTGCCCGGGATCGGCGTCCAAGAGGTCGGGCAGCCGATCCCGGCAAACGTCCATCATATGCGGACAGCGGGGATGGAACCGGCATCCGGGGGGCGGGGAGACCAGGTTGGGCACCGCGCCTTCGATGCTTTTCAGCTCCCCCTCGGTCTGGAATTTGGGTACCGAATCGAGCAGCGCCTGGGTGTACGGATGGCGCGGATGGGCGAAGATGCCCTGGACCGGCCCCACTTCCACCAGGTTGCCGGCGTACATCACCCCCACCCGGTCGCAGGTTTCGGCCACCACGCCCAGATCGTGGGTAATGAGCAGAATGGAGGAGATGGATTCCTTTTTCAGCCGGACCAAAAGGTCCAGAATCTGGGCCTGGATGGTCACGTCCAGGTTGCTGGTGGCCTCGTCGGCGATGAGCAGCACCGGGTTGCAGGCCAGGGCCATGGCGATGACGATGCGCTGCTTCATGCCTCCGGAAAGGTTGTGGGGAAAAGCGTCCACCACTCGTTCGGGGTTCGGAATCCCCAACTTGCCGATGATATCGATGGACCGGGCTTTGGCTTCGGCCAACAGAGGTTTCCGCCATCGCCGGAGGATCGGTATCCGGCTCAGAATGGCCAGGAGCATGTCCTTGGGGTTGGCTGCGGCCCGTTGGTACAGGGGCTTCAGAAGACCCGCCAGAGCCGGCGCTTGGCCGGGCTGGTCCCAATCGTCCAGGATTTTTCGGCTCATTTCGGCCGTTTGATGGAACAGAAAGCTTTCGGACACCTGGTACCCGATGGACAGGGTGGGGTTGAGGGCGGCGTTGGGTTCCTGGAAGATCATGGACATATCGCAGCCGCGAAGGCCGCGCATGTATTCTTCGGACTGCATCAGAAGGTCCAGCCCGTGGTCCTGATCCGCGCCGCCGAAATACACAAGCACCCGGCCGCCTTCGATCCGGCCCGGAGGCTGGACAATGCGCATGATCGACCGGACGGTCACGCTCTTGCCGCACCCGGATTCGCCCACCAGGCCGAAAGTGGACCCTTCCTCGACCACCAGGCTGACCCGGTTTAAAGCCTGGACCATGCCTTCATAGGTGTAGAAATTGGTGACCAGGTCTTGGGTTTCCAATAGTTTGGTCATGGCCAACCCCTACCGGCGCCTGAGTTTGGGGTCAAAGGCGTCGCGCAGGGCGTCGCCGATGAGGTTCCAGGCCAAAACGAACAGGATGATGCATCCGCCCGGGATGATCACGGTATACCAGAAGGCGAAGGGGTCTCCCGGCGGGCCCACCACGTAGTTCCGGGCCAGGGCCACCATTTGTCCCCAGTCCGAGTATCCCTTGGCCGCGCCCAGGCCAATGAAGCTCATGAACGCGGCGGTGATCACCATGGACCCCATGTCCATGGAGGCGATGATGAGCACGGGGTAAATGGCGTTGGGGATGATGTGCCTTAAGATGATCCGGAAGTCGGAAACACCCATCACCCGGGCGGCCTGAACGAAATCCTCTTCCCGCAGTTTCAGGATTTCCGCCCGGATGACTCGGACGTAAAACCGCCATTCCACCAGGGCCAGGGCAATCATCACCTTGTCGAGACCCCGGCCGAAGGCGACCACGATGGCCATGGCCAGCACCAGGGTGGGCAGGGCCCATAGAACATCGATCAGCCGCATCAGAATTTCGTCTATTTTTCCGCCGTAATACCCGGCGATGGCCCCCAGGGCCACCCCCACGATCCCGCCGATGCCCACCACGAACAGCCCGATCTTGAAGGCCGTCCGGGTCCCCCAGACCGCGCCGTAAAAAATGTCGTACTGCCCGGACGTTGTGCCGAAAATTCCCGCTTCGCCCGGCGGTTTGGGCGTGGGCGAAAAACCCTTGTGGGGCATGATGTATGGATCATACCCCTTGGGCGGAGCGATATAGGGTGCGAACACGGCCACGGCGGTGAAAAAGAAAAGCAACCCAAAGCCGATGATGGCCGATGGGTTGCGGAAAATCCGAACCAGGGTGAATTTGAATTCCCGCCATTGGGGATGTTCCTGGCGCATGCCTTCTCCTCCCCTCAGGCCAGCCGGATCCGGGGATCGATCCAGGCGTAAATAAGGTCCAGGCACAAATTGGTGATTACGAACACCACGCCCATGAACAGGCAGAGGCACATCACCACCGGCATGTCGAGCTGAGTGGCCGATTCCGCCAGCCACCAGCCAATGCCGGGACGGCTGAAAACCACTTCCACGGAAACGCTCCCTTCCATGCTCATGGCCACCAACTGGCCGGCCACGGTGATGACCGGCAACAGAGCGTTCCGGCGGGCGTGTTCAATGTGCACCGTCCGTGCGTCCGCGCCCTTGGCCCAGGCCGTGATCACGTAATCCTTGGAAAGTTCTTCGATGATCCCGGACCGCATCACCCGCATGTTCATGGCCACCACCACGATCACGTACGTGGAAATGGGCATGATCAGGTGCGTGAACCCATCCCAGGCCACGTCCAGCCGGCCGTTGAGTAACCCGTCCACCACGTACATGCCGGTGTACCGGGTAAAGGAGCCGGGGCTGTCCAGAATGAACAGGTTCAGCGAATCGGACAGCACGCCCGGGGTCACCAACTGGAAGTACCCATAAAAGATCATCAGCAGGATCAAGGCGAAAAGGAAGGTGGGCATGGACCAGCCCACGATGGCCAGAATCCGGGTGGAATGATCGATCCAGGTATCCCGCCGGATGCCCGAAACGGTCCCCAGCCAAATACCCAGAAAGACCACGATGGGCGCGGCGAAAAGGTTCATTTCGAGCGTTACGGGCAGGTAGATCCAAAAGGCTTCGGTCACCGGCCGGGCCGCCACCAGGGACCAGCCCATGTTGCCCTGGAACACCTCTTTCACCCAGCGTACGTACTGGACGTAAAAGGGATCGTCCAACCCGAATTCCTTGATGATGCGGGGGATGTCCTTGGCCTGCTGAGGCGATTCCACGTACGCCGCGGCCCGGCGTTCGGGACTGAAGGTCATCAGGATGCCGAAAATGAGGATCGACACTCCGATCAGCACGAAAATAAGAAAGAAAAACCGGCGGATGATGTACGCGAGCATGAACTCCTGACCCCCTGGCCGGCCGCCCGAATTTCGGACAAAATTCCGAAACCGCGGGAGGCTCTTGGTCGGTTCGTTCCCTCGGCGTTCCATGGACCGTCCGCCGGGAAGAGGCGGTCCCCTTCCCGACGGCGGCGTTCACGAACGATTCAGGGTTATTCCTTCCAAATGGCCTTCAGGTCTTCGTGGTCGTCATCGAGCATCGCGTTGGGCACGAAGCCTTTCACCCAATCGCGATACGCGTTGATATGGATCTGTTGGTACAAGGGGACGGCGATGGCTTCGGTGTACCAGAGGTCCTGGAGTTTCGAATAGATTTTTTCCCGTTCTTTGGGGTCGACGGTGGCGATGCCCAGATCGCAGAGCTTGTCCACTTCATCGTTTTTGTACGCCATGTATTTGCCGTACGTGCCCTTGGAATGCATGAAGGTCTGAATGAAGTTGTGCGGGTCGGCGAAGTCGGCGCCCCAGCCGATGAGAAAGAGGGGATACATGAAGCCCCGGTACTGAACCAGGTAGTCCTTCCATTCCACGTTGCGGACTTCCACCTTGAACTTGGGATTGAGGCTCATGATGTTTTCCGCCAGCATTTGGGCGGCGGCTTCGCGCATCTCATTGCCCGTGTTGTGGGTAATGATCATCTTGAAGCCTTTTTCCCAAGCCTGGCCGCCCCAGGCCTGCTTCATGAATTCGGCCGATTTCTTAAGGTCGAATTCGTATACCGGAACTTCCTTGTGGAAGGCCAAGCCCTTGATGTCGGGGCTGGTGGGCAGGATCACCAGGTCGTTGAACACGTCCTTGGAATAGGTTTTCCGGTCAAAGGCGTGGAGGAAGGCTTTCCGGACGTTGATATCGGAGAAGAAGTCCGGCGGAATGCCTTCGCCGTCCAGCTTGCCCGAGCCGATGTTCGGGTTGCCGGTCGGGTTGATCTTCTGGCAGAAGAAGGCCGCGGTCATGGAGAGTTCTTCGACCTCGTGGAGCTTCAGGCCCTTCATCTCCTTGACTTCCGGCACGTACTGGTTGTCCACGATCACCCGGTCCGCGTCGCCGTTCTGGAGCATCAGCTTGCGGGTGGACCATTCCTTCACGTACTTCACGATGGCGGTCTTGATCTTGGGTTTGCCGCCCCAGTAATCGTCGAACCGCTCCATGATGAAATCGCCGTTTTCTTCCCAGGACTTCAACTTATAGGCCCCGGTGCCGTTGGCGATCTTGATCAGGGGTTCGTGGCCGGGCTTGGGGTTATTGAATTTTTCGGCGTTTTTCATGTCGCCGTCCCAGTCGCCCTTGCTGACGGCCCATTTCTTGCTCGTCACCACGCCCGAAGTGTAGGTCATGATGCCCAGGAAGGGCGGATAGGGCTTGGGCAGGTGGAAAATCACCTGGTCGCCTTTGGCTTCCACGCACTTGTCGATCTTGTCGAAAATCCCGGGAGTGATCTTGCCGTCGTCGCCCCGAGTCGAGGATTCGCCGGTCAGGGATTCAAGCAGCATCCACATGGGGCCGCCGTCCGGGTCGGTGATCATGTTCCGTTTGAAGGAATACACCACGTCCTCGGTGGTCATTTCCCCGCCTTCGTGAAATTTCACGCCCTTGCGGATGGTGAAGGCGTAGGTGAGGCCGTCCTTGGAAATGCCGCCGTTTTCCAGCGAAGGCACTTCGGTGGCCAGCATGGCCTTGTACTTGTCCGTGTACGAACCGTCGAAGAACACCAGGGTTTCGTAAATGTTCCATAGTTTCATGGACGACGTGACGTCGTACGCCACCGAGGGGTCCAGGGTCCTGAGAGAACCGTACGAGGCCAGCACGTACGTGTCCGGGTTTTTCACCTGGGCGCCGGCCGACCCGGCCATCACCAACAGCGCGAAACAGGCGATCAGACACAGGATTTTTCGCATACGGGTTGTTTCTCCTTTCCCAATAAGGCGTGTCGTTTTGGGGCCCATCATCCGCTTTCCGCCAACTCCCTGAATAGCAGGATCGGGGGCGGCGGTGTATTCGCCAAAAACAAGGTTCCCGGTTATGTTCCTTTGAATCTTCCCCTTGTTTTTCATACAGAAGCCGCCCAAAGTCAATCGGATTATTTATTCATCAGACAAATACAGCAATGCCCGGGACTTGGATCGAACCTGGATCCGCCCCTTTTCCCCTCCGCCTCCGTCGTGTTATGATCGGACCATTGCCGGCCGGGGGGATGGTTTCTTCCCGGACCGCCTTATTTTCTCAGGGGAGAGCCTCCGAAGCATGAAACGGATACCCATCGATCAGGCCAAGCCCGGCATGATCCTGGCCGAGGACGTGGTCCGCAAAGATGGCCTTCTTTTGGCCGGGCGGGGTTCATCCGTAACCCCGGCCCTGATCCGGGCCCTGGAACGAATGGACCTGGATTCCCTGCCCGTGGACGACGGCCAGGCCTTGACGCCGGAAGAACAGGCTCAAAAAATCGAAAAAGCCCGCGATGACCTGGACGCCCGCTTTTCCCGGGTGATGGACGACCCCATCCTGGCCGCCCTTCACCAAACCCTTTGGGACCGGGCCGGCGGGAACCCGAAATGACCCAAAGCAGTGACGCCCGGCGCAAGGTCCGCCGGATCAAGAACCTGCCCGCCATGCCGGCGGTGGTGGCACGTCTGTTCAAAATGCTGGAAAACCCGGAAGCCGCCCAGGCCGACGTGGCCCGCCTGATCGGCCAGGATCAGGCCCTTTCGGCCAAAACCCTCCGGTTGGCCAACAGCCCCTTTTTCGGCTATGCCCGAAAAGTATCGTCCATTTCCCAGGCGCTGTTGGTGCTGGGGTTCGATGTGGTCAAGGGGCTGGTGCTCACTTCCGGAGTTTCGGACCTGATCCGGAAATCCATGAAGGGGCTATGGGAACATTCCCTGGCCGTGGCCGCCGCGTCCGGAGTTGTGGCTCGCCGCTTGAAGTACAAGGACGCCGAAGAAATGCTCCTGGCCGGGCTGCTTCACGATCTGGGCAAGGTGGTTTTGGCCACGGAAATGCCAAGAGAAACCCGGGCCGTGATCGATCGGGCGGCGGCCGACGGCATTACCTTTTATGAAGCCGAACGCCGGATGGGGGACTTTGACCACGGCGACGTGGGGGCCTGGCTGGCCGAGCATTGGAACCTGCCGCCGGGTCTGGCCGATCCCATCGAGCATCATCATCAGCCCGAACGGGCCGAAAATGCCCCCGAAGCCGCGGCCGTGGTCCACCTGGCCGACCTGCTGGTTCGGGCTTTGGGGATCGGTTTCGCCGGCGATTCCTTTGTTCCGCCCCTGTCCCCGGCCGCCTGGGACCTTTTGAAGCTGTCCCCCAAGGATTGGCCCGGGCTGCTGGACGAATTGGAACCGGCCTTGGCCTCGCTGGGGGAATTCGCCTGAAGACCGGAGCCGGCCTTGGGCCGATGAATAACGCCGACCTGAATCTTTTTTGAACAAGGGGGGACCCATCCCCATGCCCCGAATCACCGGTCATATCCGCGCCAAAGGGACCCGTTTCCTGATCGGGCTGGTCCTTATCGCCCTGGTCCTCGGACTGCTGTATCCTCTTTTGCTATCCGGCCGGCTGGACGGTTTTGAATACCGGGGCCTGGATTGGCTCCACCAGAACCTGGCGGACAAAAACCAGGCCCGGTCCGACGTGGCCATCCTGTACATCGATCAGAAGAGCATCGACTTTTTTCAGGCATCCCGAAAAATCGGCTGGCCCTGGCCTCGGGACGCGTACGGCCTGGTGGTCCGGTTTTTAAAGGAAGCCGGCGCCCGGGCCGTGGTTTTCGACGCGATTTTTTCCGAACCGTCGGTCTTCGCCGGGGATTTCGACGACGACAACGCCTTTGGCCAGGCCATGACCGAATCGGGCCGGGTTTTTCAAACCCTGGTGCTGCACGAAGACATCAAGGGCGGTGCGCCCACCGATCCCGACCGCCGGGCCGAAGTGTTGAAGCGGGGCGTTCCCTTTGAACTCAAGGCCGGCCCCCCCGTGCCCCTGTTCAAGGATGTGACCATGCCCATCCCCGAAATCCTGAACCCTTCGCTGGGGTTGGGCGTTATCAACATCCGGCCCGAACCGGACGGCCTGGTCCGCCGCCTCAGACCCGTGGAAGGGTTGGACAACGCGGTTTTTCCCACCCTGAGCCTGGCGGTGTTCCTGAAAATCCAGGGCGTGGACAAGCTGGAGCAGGAAAAAGGCTGGCTTCTGGCCGGCCCGGCCCGGATTCCCATCGATGGGGACGGCATGGCCCTGGTGAAGTACTACGGAGGCTTGGGCACGTTCAAGGACTACACCATCGCCGCCGCCATTCAGTCGGCCCTGGACCTGGCCGAAGGCCGAAAACCCCTGCTGGACCCGGCCCTGTTCAAGGACAAGATCGTGTTCATCGGCGCCAAGGCCGCGTCGCTCTATGACCTTCGGGCCACGCCCATGGACGACGCCCTGCCCGGCGTGGAAATCCACGCCACCATGCTGTCCAATTTGTTGTCTCAGGATTTCCTCCGGCGGGCTGATACCTGGGCCCGGGTTCTGGCGCCCTTGCTCCTGCTGGTTTTAACTCTGACGGCGGCGGTGTACGGCCGAAGCGTTCTGGCCGGAGCGGTTTTGTCGGTGAGCCTGACCGGGTTGTACATCGGCGTGGGGGTGCTTTTGTTTCGCCACAACATCTGGCTGGACCTGGTAACGCCCATCGCCGCCCAGACCGTGCTGTTCATCCTGGCCGAACTGGTCAACTATTACGGCGAAGGCCGCGAAAAAGGGGCTATAAAAAGCGCCTTCGCCCGGTACTTGAGCCCCGACGTGGTCCACCAGGTGCTCGAAAAACCCGAGTTGTTGGCTCTGGGCGGGTCCCGCCGGGTGATGACCGTGTTTTTTTCCGATCTGGCCGGCTTCACCACCATTTCCGAAGCCTTGTCCCCGGAAAACCTGGTGCATCTGCTGAACCGCTATCTGAGCCTCATGACCGGGGCCATCATGCGGTCCGGCGGCACGGTGGACAAGTATGAAGGCGACGCCATCATGGCCTTCTGGGGCGCTCCTTTGATCCAGGAAGATCACGTGCTCCGGGCCTGCCGGTCGGCCTTGGAGCAACAGGCCCTTATGGCCAGGTTCCGCCAGGAAGTCCTGGCCGAAGGCCTTCCCCGGCTGGAAGTCCGCATGGGCCTCAATACCGGCCCCATGATCGTAGGCAACATGGGTTCGGAAGAGCGGTTCGATTACACGGTGATGGGCGATTCGGTGAACCTGGCTTCGCGGCTGGAAGGCGCCAACAAGCCCTTCGGCACGTACATCATGATCAGCGAAGCCACGTACAAGGAAGTCCGGGACCACGTGGAGGTCCGCGAACTGGACCTCTTGCGCGTTAAAGGGAAAAAAGAACCCATCCGGGTATACGAACTAATGTCCCTGACCGGGGAATTGCCGCCGGAAAAGGATCGGGTCCGGACGCTCTACTTGGAAGGCCTGGCCCTGTACCGGGACATGCGCTTCGCCGACGCCCAGGCCGTTTTCCAGAAAGCCCTGGACCTGGACCCGGACGACGGCCCATCCAAAACCTACTTGGAACGGTCCCTGACCTACGCGGACGCCCCCCCGCCGCCCGATTGGGACCGGGTCTTTACCATGACCACAAAATAATATATAATCAGCCGGTTCCAAAGCAGTTCGACGGAAAATCAACTCGGGCGGTCCGGGTTGGATGAACCGGTTGGCCCGGCTGGCGCGAATTGGGAAATAGAGCAGTGGAATCGATCCACGGCTTGGGCATAAGCCAGGACCGGGAACGCTCGACCCGGCGCGGATCGAAACGTAACCTACCCGATAGGGGATGACGCATGAAATACCGATGGCTGTGGTTTCTGGTTTTGGTCTTGATCCTGACCCTGGTATCGGGGCTGGCTCTGGCCAAAACCCTGTACGTTCAGCGGAACGCGGTGGAAATCAAGAAGGGCCAGGGCGCCTTTCACCCCACCGTGTATACCGCTAAAAAAGGCGAAGCCTTCGAAGTCCTGGGCCAGGAAGGCCAATGGTTCCAGGTCCAGACCCCCAGCGGGCCTGGCTGGGTGTTTGAAAAAGCGGTGGACGAAAAGAAGCCGGGCGGGTCCCTGGCCAGCTTCCTGGGCACGGCCGATTCGTCCGACCTGGACAAGACCGCCGGTTTCAAGGGGTTCGACGCGCCCACCGAGGGAGCGTACATCAAACAAAAAAATTTGGGGCCTCAACTGAAAATGGTGGACCGGATCCAGCAGCCGGCCTTCTCCCCCAATGAAATGGACGGCTTTTTGAAACAGGGCCGTCTGGGTCAGTATGGAGGCGGCCAATGAAAAGGCTTGTGCTTTTCCCCGCGTTGATCCTGGTTCTGGCCTTGTTCGCTTCGGGCTGCGAAGTCTTGGGTGATGCCTTCCAGAAAGACCCCATCGGGTTCATCCAGAGCGTGGGCCGGGTGGGCCAGGCCGCCGTGGGGGCGTCCAAGGACATCACCGAGGAGCAGGAATTCTACCTGGGCCGGACCGTTTCGGCCCGTCTGCTGGCCCAGTATCCGTTACTTCAGGACGCCAAGCTCCACAAATACGTGAACCTGGTGGGGTCCAGCGTGGCCATGGTTTCGGACCGGCCGGACCTTCACTACCACTTCGCGGTCCTGAATTCCGAGGAAGTCAACGCGTTCGCCGCGCCGGGGGGCTTCATTTTCATCACCCACGGCATGATCCTGGGCATG
>JAGVGV010000073.1 GCA_020056895.1 Deltaproteobacteria bacterium | reverse complement strand
GGAACCCCGGTGAACATGGGATTTACGGGTTCACCGATTTCGAGCCCGGCCGGCGCCGCGTCCGGCTGATGTCATCGGCCGACGTGGCCGCCCCGCCCATTTGGGACTGGCTCTCCCTTCGGAACCGGGAATCCGTGGTTCTCAACGTACCCCTCACTTACCCCGCCCGGAGTCTTCGCGGCGTCATGGTATCCGGGTTCGTGGCTCTGGACCTGGCCCGAGCCGTATACCCCTCCGATCTCGCCCCGGGTCTGGCCCGGGAAGGATACCGGCTGGAAGCGGATTTCGACCGGGTTCATCACGACCGGCCGGCCTTTCTCAAGGACCTTACCGCCGCCCTGGCCGGCCGAAACATGCTTTTCGACCGGTTCTGGGCCAAAGACTGGGACCTTTTTTTTCTGGTGGTCACCGATACGGACCGGCTGCTCCATTTCATGTACCGCGAGTATCTTGAAGGCGGACCCATCCGGAACTATTTCCTGGACTTTTTCCACCAGGTGGACCGCCTGGTGGGCCGGGTGGCCGAAGAAACCGAACGGAGGTCCAGTCCGGAATCGCCTGTGGCCCTGGTTCTGCTTTCCGACCATGGTTTTTGCCCAACCAATGGGGAATTCCACCTGAACCGCTGGCTGGCGGCCAATGGTTTCCAGCGGGAACCTGGTCCGGAAGCGCGGGTGCTGGCCCTGGACCCTACCCGGCTGTATCTCAACCGGCCGCCAAGGTTTCCCGAAGGCCGGGTCCGGCCTTCGGAAGCTGATCGGCTGGCGGGGGAACTGACGGCCGCCCTGGCCCGGGAACCCGCCGTGGCCGGCGTGCTGGAAGGAAAAAACCTGTATAACGGCCCCCAGGCCTTCCGGTCGCCCGACCTGGTGGTCCAGCCCTCCCCGGGGTTCGAATTCAAGGCCAAATTCAACGCCGGGCCGATGTATACTCCTTCGCCCCTGATGGGCACTCATTCGCATCAGGACGCCTTTTACCTGGTCCGGAATTTCCACGAACACCCGGCCCCGCCCGCCATCGCCGCCATTCAGGACTTGGGAGCCTGGATTTTTTCGTATTTCAGTCTGTGATCGGCCTCCGCGCCTTCTCCCGCCTACCCCTTTTCGGCCGGATGGGCTAAACTGTCCGGCGGGGCTCCCGCCGCTCCCGGCCGTTATGGGCCGAAAGCGGGCGGCCCAAGGCCCGAAAGCAAGGGGCCATTACCGGTCGACGAGGTGTTTTCGTTCATGCCCACGCCGCTCGTGCTCGAATCCAATGAAACCTATTTTTCATCCTGCCTCCGGATCGCTCAGGAACGATTCGGCCATTTCCCGTCCATCGAGGCCCTTGGCCAAGCCGAAGATGACCTGAACGCCTATCCCCGGCTGGACCGGTTGGAAGACCCTCGGGACATCCGGATTCTGGACCCGGACGCCTTGTCCGAAACGGACCTCCGCTTTGCGTACGAAACCGTTCTGGACGGCCGGGTGTTTTGGGAGCATGCCGCCGCCGGCGAGGCCACCCGGCTGAAGATGGGCGCCAAATACCTGATCCGAGCGGACCGGGACCTGGGGTCCCTGGAAAAAACCGCCGCCCTCATTACCCAGGCCACGGGCCGGGAAACATCGCCGGATATGGTCCGGGCCCGGTTCGATGCCGACCCGGGGAACCTTTTGCCCTTGAACCTGGGCGCCCGGCATATGATTCAACTGGCCTACGATCTGGACCAACTGGCCCGCCGGAACGGCCGGGACCCCCAGGATGTCCTGGCCCGGCAGCATGTGCTGGTGGTGCTCAACGAAAAAACCGCCGAAACCATTCTCCGGGAAACCGTCCAGGCCCGTTTTTATGGGTTTGTTCGAGAAAACTACCTGTTCATGATCCAGCCCGCTTTTCCGGGGATCGACCTGAGGGAGGGCCGGTTCGTGGTGGACCCCGATTCGGAACGCCGGCTCCATAACCACGGCCAGATGGTCATGCAGGAAACCATGGACGACCAGCTTTTCCGAATGGACGAGCAAGGCCGTCGCGAATATTTAAAAGCCGCCGAAGTTCGGGGAATCCTGGAAGGAATGCGGGACAAGGTTTCGTACAACATCGAAGACCTGGACTATCTGACCGGCGCGGTGGACTGGCCCGGCCTGGCCCTGGCCCTGGCTTTGGGACGGGAAGGGTTCCACATGGTCATGGAGATCGTGGCCAACGATCCTCATCATCCCATCAAGGGCGGCATGGCGGCCTATGACCGGGACCTGAGCCGGAATGTGATGGTGGAAAGCTTTCAGCTCAAGGGGATGGACGTGGCCCATATCCGGTATTTGAACAAGAATTTCAACCACTATCCCTTTCCGGCCCAAAGCTTCGAAGCGTTGAAGGAAAATGGGCTGTTCATGCCCTCGGCGGTCAAGGACTGCCGGTTGTATTTCCAGCCGGTCCAGGGGGACATCAACTTTCTGGCGCCCACGGTCCTGGTCATGCGGCGGGTGTTGAAGCCCATCCGCGCCTGGAAATCGGCGGTAAACACGCCGGACGCGGTCAACGCCATGGCCGCCCAGGACCGCCTGCCCGGATTCATCGAGTTCGTGAAGCGGGTGACGGGGGAGCTTGGATAACAGCCCGACGGGCGAGACATGCCCCGCCACTACGGCGGCAAGGCATTCGTGGTGGATTGTGCTGGTTCCCGGGGCTCTTGCTTGGGAACCAAGGATCGGAAGCTCCAGCTTCCCACCGCTTTTTCATTGTATGCCGATATGTTCCAATCAGCCACAAATGAAGCTGGAGCTTCAAAGCGGAGGGGTTCCCAAACTAGAGTATGGGAACCAGCGAAAGAGGTTATTATACCTCTACTCCAAACAATTGGGGTTCTTTCCGCGTTGCGCAGTTTTGATTTAACCAGTTGGCGATTTTCAGCCACATGCCGTCTTCCATAACCCTTGCACCCGTGGGGCAGTTTTTAATACAAGCGCAGCAACGAATGCAATGTTCAACTCTGGTAGCCACGTTCCCATCAACGGAAACGGCCGAAGTTGGGCATACACTGGCGCACATCCCGCAAAGAATACAGATATCCTCTTTGGTTACGGGCGAAACAACCATGGCCCGGGCGCCGCCTTCGTATGGAAACCTGCCTGGAATTTCCAAATTCATGGGGGCGCCAGGCGATTGCAGCGCGGCGATTTTATCTTTAATTTTTGTTCCAAAATCCATCGCCTTTTGAACATCCAGGCTATCCGGACGTCCATTCGCGATGGGGATATCTTTGGTCGCGAAAGAATGCTCTCCGATGAACGCGCCGGCAGCCACCGGAATAAAGCCTAAATCAATGGCAAGGTTTTTTAGTTCCAACAAGGCATCTTCATACTCACGGTTTCCATAAACAACAATGGGAATCGCCAACGTATTGCTGGCTTTCAGCTGTTTGAACCGATTGATTGCGGTAACGGGCAGACGACCCCCATAGACAGGTGCGCCAATAATTACGAGTTCATCCGAAAAGGGTGGAACGTTTGGTTGAGCCCCTTCCGGAAGCGTCAAATCAATATGACCAACCTCTTCAATACCGATGCCTTTTGTCAAACTTTCCAGTATTTTTCTGGTGGTTCCCGTGGGTGAAAAATAGACCAGTTTTACCCGTTTGATTTCCATTGTTTTCTCCTCGTATCCGTATTGACCGGAATGATTTGGAATCAGCCTCTGGGTGGGCGCCGTTTGAACCGCTAAAACCCTTCGGTAATCAGAATGGCCTCGGCCACGTCGCGGATGGATTTGCGGCTGTCCATGGCCCGTTTCTGAATCCAGCGATACGCTTCCTCGCCGGTCAGGTTCCGGCGGCTCATCAGCACGTCCTTGGCCCGTTCCACGGCTTTCCGGGCTTCCAGTTCCTCGCGGATCACCTGGGTTTTCACGATCAATTCGGTGTTGTGGATGGCCACGGCCGCCTGGTTGGCCACGGTGCGCAGCAGGTTCACTTCCGTGGGCGTGAATTCATGAGGTTCGGACGTGTGGCAGTTGATCACTCCGATGACCCGGCCGCCCAGGCTCATGGGCACGCTGAGCATCGACGACAGGCCGATGGACCGGGCCATCTCCTTTTCCTTGTAAACCGGGTCGGTGAGCACGTTGGCGGCGATGTAGGGCCGGTTTTCCCGGGCCACCAGGCCCACCACGCCTTCCCCCACCTTGAGCGACCGTTCCTTGATGTATTCCTGGTTGATGCTTTGAGTGGCCCGGATGGTGAGTTCCTGCTTTTTTTCGTCCAGGAGCCACAGGGAACAGACCTTGGAATTCATGGCTTCGGCGGTGACGATGACGATAAGCCGGAGCACGTCCTCGAGGTACCGTTCCGAGGTGATGGCTTCGCTGATCAACGTCAGGTATTCGATGGTTTTATCGAACGATTTGTTGTCCAACG
>JAGVGV010000067.1 GCA_020056895.1 Deltaproteobacteria bacterium | reverse complement strand
GGTGATCGAGCACGCCCGGCGGCTGATCGTCCGCTTGGCCCGGAACCATCCTTCGACGGGCTGGCTGTTGGAGGCGCGGGACCGGATTGCCGGATTGTCGCCCCTGCCGACCGGGTAGGCCGGCGGGGCGGGGCATGTTCAATCCTCTTGACAAGCGGCGGGGGGGGGAGTAGATTTCCGAACGGTTCAAGTTTTGAACGTTCACGGATGGATCCATCGGCGGTATCATGAAGGACACCCGAACGGCTTCCAAAATCTGGCGGGATTACCAAATCCTGGACGAGATAGCCCGGAACGAAAACGTTTCCCAGCGGAATCTGGCCGGACAATCCGGCGTGGCCCTCGGTCAGGTCAACCAGGTTTTGAAACGGCTGGTCCGCAAAGGGTTGGTTAAAACCAGCCGGGTGAACGCCAAAAGGGTCGCCTACTATCTTACTCCCCAAGGTTTTACCGAAAAATTAAGGTTGGTGGTCGAATACACGCAGTTGACCATCAACCTGTTTTCGTGCGTCCGCCGGGTGGTCTCCGAGCGTTTGAACGATCTGGTGGAGCGGGAAGCGGTTGAAACCGTGGCGATTCTGGGCACGGGCGAGCTGGCCGAAGCCGCGTATCTGTCCATCCAGGAAACCGGGTTGGACCTGGCGGCGGTGTACGACGTTCGGGGCGCACGGAATCGTTGGTTCGGCCGTCCGGTCCGCCGGGCCGGGGATGTTCCTCCTCGGGCCATCGACGTGGTGGTGGTCACGGAAATGGAAGACGGCGTTGAAGCCCGGCGGTTGGCGGGACAGGTGGGCCAACGGGTGATCGAACTGAGAGAGCTGTTGTCCGAAAGCCTGGCCATGTTCGCCCAGCGGGTGTCCGAAGACGATCCCGCCAGGGACGAGGCCGTTTTTTCGGAGAAAGGCGAGCTCCAGGAAGCATGACCATGGCGGCCGTGGAATACCCAGCCCCAGTGATCGTCCCGGAACCGGCGGCGATCATCGAACCGGACCCCCGGTTCTGGTATGCGGTTCGGACTCGGAGCCATTTCGAAGCCAAGGTCGAAGCCCGCCTCAAGGAACAGCGCCTGGATGCCTTCCTGCCCCGGATGGCGGTTCGCAGCCGGCGGACGGATCGCAAAAAAACGCTTCTCAAACCGATTTTTCCAGGGTATCTGTTCGCTCACGTGGAACCCCTCCCGGATCAGTTCCTGGCGGTGGTCAAGACCGTGGGCGTGGTGCATCTTTTGAGCGTTCTGGGGCGGCCTCACCCCGTCCGGCCCGAAGAAATCCGGAATTTGATGATCCTGGACGGCACGGATCACCCCTTGGAAACCTGCGCCTATCTGAACGTTGGGGACCGGGTGCGGATTTTGAATGGCTCCCTGGCCGGATTGGTGGGGCTTTTCGTCCGGCGCAAGGGAAAAGCGGGTCAGGTGGTGGTGTCGGTGGATTTCCTGATGCGGTCCGTGGCCGTGGAAATCGCGGACTGGCAGTTGGAAAAGGTGGCCTGACGATCAAGGGCCGCCGGAGAGGCCGAAAGGCTTCCTGACCCGGCCGGAAAAACGTTGGCTTTCGGCGAATAAGACAATAAAATCAAATGGATTGGCTCTAACCCCCGATGGAACCAAAGGGGCGGAGCTGTAGGCAAAGGCCGGTTCGGGCGCTTTAGGCGGCCAGGCGAAAGCGAAAACCGGCGGACGGGAAACACGAAGGAGAACCAAGGGATGTTCGATGGTAAATCCATACTCATCACGGGCGGGACCGGATCGTTCGGTAAAAAGTTTGTTCAGATCATTCTGGACCGGTACAAGCCCGCCAAGCTGATCGTATTCAGCCGGGATGAGCTGAAGCAGTTCGAAATGTCCCAGCGTTTCAGCGTTTCCCAGTACCCCTGCCTCCGATATTTTTTAGGAGACGTGCGGGACCGCGACCGGCTCCATCGGGCGTTTTCGGGAGTGGATTACGTGGTTCACGCCGCAGCGCTCAAGCAGGTTCCGGCGGCGGAATACAATCCGGCTGAATGCATCAAGACAAACATCATGGGCGCGATGAACGTGATCGACGCCGCTTTGTATAACAATGTGAAAAGAGTCGTGGCCCTGTCCACGGACAAGGCCTGCAATCCGGTCAATTTATACGGCGCCACCAAGCTTTGTTCGGATAAGCTGTTCGTGGCGGCCAATGTTTATTCCGGCGTAGGGCAGGCCACCCGTTTTTCCGTTGTCAGGTATGGCAACGTATTGGGCAGCCGGGGGTCGGTGGTTCCGTTTTTCAAGGAACGGGCTCAAACCGGCGTCCTGCCGATCACCGATCCGAGGATGACCCGGTTCTGGATCACCCTGGATCAAGGCGTTCATTTCGTCATGAAGGTAATGGAGATCAGCAAGGGCGGAGAAATTTTCGTTCCCAAGATCCCGTCCATGAAAATCACCGATCTCGCGGACGCCATCGCCCCGGACTGCCGCCAGGAAGTCGTGGGCATCCGGCCCGGCGAAAAGATCCACGAAACATTGATCGGCGAGGATGAGGGCCGGAATACCCTGGAATACAACGATTGCTATGTGATCCGCCAAAACCCCTTCGCTCGCGACGCGGACTTGTCCCTGAACAACGGCGGACGGCCGTGTCCCGATGGTTTTCACTATTGCTCGGATCAGAACCCGGACCTCCTGACCATCACGGCCCTGAAGGATGTTCTGTCCGGCATCGAAGACGATTATTCCATTGAAAAATCACGCTGGTCCATGAGCGACGTGCCCCGCTGACCCATAGCGCCATGCCTCTATCCCCCATCCTCCTCATCACCGGCGTGAGCGGCCTTTTAGGCAACGGGTTGGCCCGCTATTTCGCGGACCAATACCAGGCGGCGGGCTGGCATCATCGGCATCCGGTGGATATCCCCCATGTTTTGTGCCACACCATGGACATGGAGGATGAATCCCGGGTCCGGTCCAGCCTTGCGGATTTGAAGCCGGCGGTTGTGATCCACTGCGCGTCACTCACCGACGTGGATGCTTGTGAAGGGGATCCAGAACGAGCCGATCGGCTCAATGTTGCCGTCACTCGAAACCTGGTCAATGCTCTGGCTGGGGAAAGCACACCGCTCGTTTATATCTCCAGCGATTCCGTGTTCGATGGGACCAAGGGCGCCTACAACGAAGAGGATCCCGTCCATCCTCTCAACCATTACGGTCGGACCAAATGGGAGGGAGAACGGGAAGTGCTCCGGCGCCCCACCGCCCTGGTCCTTCGCACCAACATTTTCGGCTGGAATATTCAGGATAAATTGAGTCTGGCGGAGTGGATGCTGTCGGAACTATCCGCTGGCCGGCCGATCAAGGGCTTCACGGACGCGGTGTTCTCCACCATTTATACCATGGAACTCGCGCGAATCATCGATTTGGCTCTTCGGGCGGGCCTGAAGGGAACATATCACGCCGCCGCGTCCGACGCTTGTTCCAAATTCGAATTCGGCCGAAAACTGGCCTGTCGGTTCGGCCTGGATCCGAACCTGGTCCAGCCGGCCTCGCTGGATGATCACCACTTTCGAGCCAAGCGGGGGAAGAACCTGTCTCTGAACGTGTCCCGTTTAACCCAGGCCTTGAATTACACGCCGCCGACCATCGATCAATCCCTGGACGCTTTTTATCGGGACGCCATGTGCGGTCTGCCCCAAAGGGTCAAGGCTGGTCTGGTCCAGACCGATACACCGGATGAAATCCCGTATGGGCGGCATTCGATCAATCTTGAGGACGTCCGCGCGGTGGCCCGGGTCCTCCTTTCCGACCGGATCACTCAGGGGCCGGTGGTGGCCCAATTCGAAGAGGCTTTGGCTCGATATTGCGGGGCCCGGTACGCCGTGGGGGTGAGTTCCGGGACCGCCGGGCTTCACTTGGCCTGTTTGGCCGCGGGGCTCGGGCCCGGGTATGAAGCCATCACCGCGCCAATCACCTTTGTCGCTTCAGCCAACGCGGTGGTTTATTGCGGCGCCCGGCCGATTTTCGCCGACATCGATCCCCACACGTACAATCTTTCGGCTCTGGAAGTGGAAAAATCCGTAGGGTCGAGCACCAGGGCTTTGGTTCCAGTTCATTTCGCGGGGCAAAGTTGCGATATGGCGGCGTTGGATCAAGTCCGAAAAGCCGCTGAAAAAAAATTCGGCCATAAAATCTATATTATCGAAGACGCCAGCCATGCCTTGGGGTCCAAATACCAAGGAACCCGGGTGGGTTCGTGCGCTTGGTCCGACATGGCCGTGTTCAGCTTCCACCCGGTCAAGCACATCACTACCGGCGAAGGCGGGGCCATTCTGACGAATGATGAAGGCCTATACCGAAAGTTGCTCCGCCTCAGAACCCATGGCATTACGCACGATCCCGCCGATTTTCAGAATCCGGTTACCGAATACGCTGATGAGCCCCATTCACCATGCTCCGAATCCTTTCCCTGGTATTATGAGCAGTTGGATTTGGGCTTCAATTACCGGATCACGGACATCCAGTGCGCTTTGGGAATTTCCCAATTGAAAAGGGTCGATGCCTTTCGGGCTAGGCGGCGGGAGATCGTTGAACAGTACCAATGTGCATTTGCCGGACTGCGGAACGTGAATCCGCCATTCGAATCCGAACCGGGGGCGTCAAATTTTCACCTTTATGTGTTGGCGATCGATTTTCAGGAGCTGGGCATTACGCGAGCCCGGTTGATGGCCGAGTTGAGGAAGGAGGGAATCCTCACTCAGGTCCATTACATTCCGGTATTGCTGCACCCCTTTTACCGGAAAAACAGCCAGATGCGAATGACCACCTTTCCCGAAGCGGACCGGTATTATCAGCGGTGCCTGACCATCCCTCTTTTTCCCATGATGAAAGATCAGGACATCCGGCGGGTGATCAGGGCGGTCAAGATGATGGTGGAAGGAGCAAGCTGTCGTGCCTAATCTTACGCGGAGTTTGAGCCTGCAGAAACAGGGTCGGGAGCGGATTCCCGGTCTTTCCCAGCTTTTATCCAAGCGGCCGGATATGTTTGCTCCAGGGGTTTGGCCGGGCTACTTTGAGCGGGCCCAAGGAGTATACGTCTGGGACCTTGATGGCAACCGGTACACCGATATGAGCATCGCCGGAATCGGGGCCAATGTCCTGGGCTACGCCGACCCGGACGTGAACGCCGCGGTCAAGGACGCCGTGGATCGGGGTTCCAGCTGTTCGCTGAACTGCCCGGAAGAGGTGGAACTGGCCGACCTGCTCTGTGAACTGCACCCTTGGGCGGAAAAGGTCCGGTACGCTCGCACGGGCGGTGAAGCCATGACGGTGGCCGTCCGGATCGCAAGAGCCTATACCGGGCGGGATCGGATCGCCTTTTGCGGGTACCATGGCTGGCATGATTGGTACCTGGCCGCCAACTTGGGAGACGAAGATGGTTTGGGAGCCCACTGCCTTCCTGGCCTGGAGCCACGCGGGGTCCCCAAAGGACTGGCGGGAACCGCCCTACCGTTCCGGTACAATCATTTGGATGAATTGGAGGCTATTGTCGGGCGATATCGGAATGAAGTGGCCGCGGTGGTCATGGAGCCCATCCGGGGGGAAGACCCGGCGCCGGGTTTCCTGGAAGGGGTTCGAGCCCTGGCCAACGAAATGGGCGCGGTCCTGGTTATTGACGAAATATCCGCCGGTTTTCGGCTGAATACCGGAGGCGCGCACTTGGTTCTGGGCCTGGAGCCGGACATGGCCGTCTTTTCCAAAGCCATGGGTAATGGGCACCCCATCGCCGCCATTATCGGGCGGGCCAACGTGATGGACGCAGCTCAAACCACCTTCATCAGCAGTACGTACTGGACCGACCGAATCGGTCCCGTCGCCGCCCTGGCCACCATCCGGAAGCACCGGGCTACCGAGGCTTGGCGACACTTAGGTCATTTGGGCCGTCAAGTTAAGGATGGATGGGTGCGATCGGCGGAAAAACATGGCCTGGCCATCGAAGTCGGCGGGCTTGATCCGATGGGGCATTTCGCTTTCAAATCCGAAAAAGCCGCCCACCTGAAGGCGTATTTCATCCAACTCATGTTGGACAAGGGATTTCTGGCCAGTAACCTGTTCTATTGCATGCTGGCCCATCAACAGGGACACGTGACCGAATTTCTCCTGGCCGTGGACGAGGCCTTTTGTGAAATGGCCCGGGCTATTCAAGCCGGTGATTTGGAAAAAAAGATGCGTGGCGGACCGGCCACGGCCGGCTTCAAACGACTGGCCTAAGGGCATTTTCATTAAAATTCAAGACATTCCGCAAAAGGTGGTCCATGAAAGTTCTGCTCGTCAATCCGCCTATTCGTGAATGGGCCAAACCCAACTGCTTTCCGGAAGGGTTGGGCATCCTGGCCACCTGCTTAAAAAATGCCGGTCATGAAGTGGAAGCCCTTGATATTAATGCCCACCGGCTGACTCCAGATGAGGTATACGACCATATTTCGCGGGCCAACTATGATCTCGTGGGCATGGGTGGGCTGATCACGGTCTATCGGTATATGATCTGGTTTTCTGGTATCTGCAAGCAATTGCATCCCGACAAACCGGTCATTTTGGGTGGCAACGCGGTCACCCCCATCCCTCAACTGATTATGCAACATACCGAAGCCGATATCGCCTGTTTGGGGGAAGGCGAGCAGACCATTGTCGAAGTAGCCGACGCGCTCGAGCAAGGGCGATCCCTCCGGGGCCTGCTCGGCATTTGGTACCG
>JAGVGV010000388.1 GCA_020056895.1 Deltaproteobacteria bacterium | reverse complement strand
TTCCATGTACAAGGCCGCCACCCGCCGGACCGTATCCATGGACGAATCGGGCGGGGTATCCTGAAACACCCCGCCGATCACGGCTTCGGCTCCGGAAAAAGCGTTCACCAGAATATCCAACAGACCGGCTTTGACCACCGGGCCGTCGGTCACCACCAACGGCCGCCGGACGCCCATCAAGGCCAGTTCGTGCGGAATGTTGTCCGCCGCCAGCCGGCCGCAGAGGATTTTAACGGGATTGAAAAATTCGTAATATGAAGGGATCATGGGGATTCCTCCTCTTTCCGGGCGGCCCTTAGGGCCGGCCGAAGGGAACGCCGGCGGTATAGATGATGGCCCGGTTTTTCAGCAATCGGCCCAAGGGGATCCGAGGCGCCCGTTTCAGGATCCGGCCGCTGATAAGCCTGGGAAAAAGATAGGCCTGGGTGATGTTCAAACATCGGGTCAGGATCATGGCGTCGGCCAGGGAGCCTTTTACGCTCAGCCGGTGTTCGGCGAAAGCCTGAGGATTGCCCATGCGGGCGGTCAGCACCAGAAGGGCGGCTTCCAGAGTTTTAAACATAATGGTCAGGTTGGCCGGTTGCTCCCGGCCGCCCAGGGACCGCATCCGGCCGGCTTCCTTCACCCAGGTCAGGCTGGGGCCCCGAGGCATGATCTTCATGGTGACGGTGAATTCATCGGGCCAGACGGATATTTCGCGCCGAACATCCTCGTCCAGGCTCGAAGCGGCCTGAAAGCCCCGGCCCAGGGCGAACATCATGGTCCGGGCCACCAGATTTTTAACGATCTTTCGGGGCGGTTGGGGTACGCTGGATTCCGGGCCGAACGCCATGGATGCCTCCTGGCGGAATGGGAAATGATCCGGGCCTTTCTTGGCCGGGACCGTTTGGATGAGGTCCACTCTTCATCGAACCAACGGGATTATAACATAAAAACGATGATTGGTCCGGAAATGCCGTTCCGGTGTCGGTACAAAAACCGGAATGGGCCCTTATTTCCTACGGGTTACGATGTAATCGCCCAGGTCCGCCAGGTCCCGCCGCTCCTGAACGTCGGGGAAAACCGCCAAAGCCTGCTTGGCCTCGGCCACGGCTTCGACCGCCCGGGCCATGGACTGTTCGAGGCCCCGGTACAATTGGATCAATTCCTTGACCCGGGCGAACTCCTCCGGAGTCCGCCGATCCCGGCCGATCAGGTCTTCGAGTTCCCGTCGATGATCCGGCCGGGCGGCGGCCAAGGTCCGAATCAGAGGCAGCGTGATTTTTCCTTCGTCCAGATCGTGCCCCACGGGTTTGCCGAATTCGGCTTCGGTGCCGGTATAATCCAACGTGTCGTCAATGATCTGGAACGCCATCCCGATCAACCGGCCGAAGCGGCCCAAGGCCTCGGCCCGTTCTTCGGGCGCGTCCGCGATGACCGCTCCCAGATAGCAGGCCGATTCGATCAATACGCCGGTTTTGCGGTGGATCACGGTTTCGTAATCGGCTTCGGTGATGCCCGGATCGCGGGCGTGGAGCAACTGAAGCACTTCGCCTTCGGCCATGCGGCTGACGGCCCTGGCCATGGTTTCGGTAAAGGCCAACATGCCGGTTTCCGCGCCCAAGGCCATGGACTGAGCCAGCAGAAAGTCGCCCACCAGGATCACGCCGGGGTTGCCGTATACGTGGTGGGCGGCCTTTTTACCCCGGCGGGTGTCGGCGCCGTCCACTACGTCGTCATGCAAGAGCGTGGCGGCATGAAGGAATTCAAAGGCCGGGGAAATGGCCAATTCCCGTCCGGCCTCGTATCCGCACAAACGGGCGGATAACACGAACAAAGCAGGCCGGAGCCGCTTGCCGCCGGAGAGCAGGATGTACTGGGAAACTTCGGAAACGAAGGAAACATCCGAACCAAGGCGTTGGCGGATGGCTTCGTTCACTTGGTCGAAGACCGGTTGAAGGCGCTGGGTGACGGAAGACGGCGGCATGAACACTCACCACGACGTATTTCGAGCGTCCGGAATGTTAGGCCAAAGGGGATGGACCTGTCAAGGAGAGCCGATAACCGCCTGATATCACAAAACCAAATAACGCCCGGAAGGCGCGAGGGGTCCCTCTCCTTCCGGGCGTTCGTGACGGGCGTGGCGATGGGGTCAGCAGGAGCAGCCGCAGCCGCAGGAAGAACCGCCGGTCGCCACCGGTTTTTCCGACGACACCATGAAGCCGGAACGGCATCCTTCCTCCACGAAATCCACCGTAACCCCACCCACGCGTTCGGCCAGGGTTATGTCGATCAAAAAGGTCATCCCGTTGAACTCGGTTTTCTGGTCGGTGTCTTTCAACTCATCCAGGGCCAAGGCCAACGATTGTCCCGAACAGCCCCCTTGGGACAAATACACGCGGATGGGAGCCGTGAGGGAGTTTTGTTTCATGTAATCGGCCAGTTTGGTCTGGGCCGTCTGGGTCACGTCGATCATTGAATGTCTCCTTTTCCCTCCGCTTTTCCTTGTTGGGCGGGGGCGTTGATGTTCAAAAGATAATCTCCGAAACCAAGTCGTCAACCAGGCGACGATCCGCGGCCGTCGGGCGGTGATGCTTTGGCTCCATTGAAAACGGGGCAAAAGGGCCACGATGAACGGCGATTGGCTAAGAAAAAAACGAGAAACGCCCGGGCGGGAGCGGACCTCCCATTCCCGGGCGTGTATGCGGTACGTTGAGATCGGGTCAGCAGGAGCAGCTGGTGCTTCCACAGGAAGAAGGGCCGGTCGCCACCGGTCGTTCCGAGGAAACCGAAAAGCCGGAACGCCATCCTTGCTCAACGAAATCAACCTGAACCCCACCCACTCGTTCGGAGAGCGCTTTGTCGATCAAAAAAGTGAGTCCGTTGTAATTCGCCTGTACATCCGTGTCCTTCAGCTCATCCAGAGCCAGAGCCAGCGACGGCCCCGATCACCCGCCTTGAGCCAGATAGATACGGATGGGCGCCGTGAGGGAGTTTTGTTTCATGTAGTCGGTCAGTTTGGTTTGGGCCGCTTGGGTTACATCGATCATCCCACGTCTCCTTATATCCCACCAGAGTGGGTGTTGGGTCTTGACGCCTATAGGGTAATCGCCGCCACCGCCGGCGTCAACCCCCGTTGGATGGGTTCCGGTGGTTTTACGTTTTTAAAGAGATGGGGTGGACGAAAAGGTTACGAAAAAAAGCTGTCCGAGCTTCAGTGCGGGACGATCAGGCGTTCCAGGTATCGTAAAAACGCTTGTTGCCTACGGTGATGGTTTTGTTGGCCAGAACGGCCTTGGCCAACGCCCAGGATTTGCGGGCCAGGTATCCATAGGCCGCCGCGGAACCCAGTTCGCGGCTGGCACGGAAATTCCCCAGGATGTCATGGCGGAAATTGTTGCCGAGCGTGTTCAGGAAATCCATGCCGGCCCTCCTTTTTCACCGAACAGGGGAGCAATTTTTTTGCCAAAGGCCGCTTGTTCCTCACAAGAAGGGACGGTTCCAATATTATGGAATAAAATCAAATAATTAAAAAATCAGGAAGGGAACGGGCATGACGCTTAGGAAAAGGAAAAGAGCCGGATTCCGCCAGGAACCCGGCGTGTGAGCCGTCAGAATCAGGCTATGGGTCCTGCAAGGAACCGTCTTCGGGGCCCCTTAAGGCGGATCGAACGGCGGGGGAGACCTCGAACTTCTCCTAAAAAACGGAGTTTGGCCTTGGGGCGAGGCGGAGATTGGAAGCCAACCGGAGGAATACTTTACGTATTTCGAGGATTGGCTTCCAAGCTCCAACAAAGCATCCAAGGCCTAAAAGCGATTTCCAGGCGGGTTTGAAAGGTAATCGCATAACCAGCAATTTTGCCCCGGATCAAGGAGGGCGAAATTTTTAAGCCGGAGGAATACATTACGTATTTTGAGGACTTAAAAACTTCGCCCGACAAAGAGCTGGGGC
Source organism: Deltaproteobacteria bacterium (assembly GCA_020056895.1). Classification (GTDB taxonomy): domain Bacteria; phylum Desulfobacterota; class Desulfarculia; order Adiutricales; family JAGVGV01; genus JAGVGV01. Next base: position 4,105 of record JAGVGV010000388.1, on the reverse strand, counting down.
AAAAGAGCGGTTATGCCATTTCTAGTTCATGAAACGTTTCAGCTCGATCATATTCAACGCCGCGCTCAAGGCCTCGCTCAGGGCTTCCTGGGCGGTCTGTTCCCCGCGCACGTAGAACTGTTCCTTGGTGCGGTTGATGCGGGCGGTGTGAATCTGCTGGGCGCCCTGGAAATATTTGATGGTCACCGTGGCCTCGGCCAGCATGGTCCGGTTGGGCTGGAGCTTAAGGTTAAGCATTTCCAGTTCCACGGTCAGGGACGGTTTGTCCTGGGCGAATTCGTTCAGGAGCTTCATGCCCAGCGCCTCGGCCCGGGCCTTGACCATTTCGCGCACGCCTTCTTCCAAGGAGACGTTTTTCACGTCCACGGTCTTACCGTCCGCGGTCTTGGTGGTCACGTTCACGCGGTCGCCCACGTCGTTAAACATGCCTTTTTCCTGGATTTCCGGGGACACGATCACCTTTTCCGTCCGGACGTCCTTCACCCTAAGGTAAAAAGGCTTGGCCTCGATGGGGGTTTCCACCGGAGTCAGGTACGAAAGGTTCAGGCCTTTGTTGAACAGACACCCGGTTACGAAAAACAGGCCCAAAAGGAGCCACATGGATTTTTTCATCGGTTTTCCTCCTCGTTTCCCAAAGCGTTGAATCCCGCCGTATATACCACATTCCCGCCGGTTTTGCATCCACTTGTATTTCGCGTCCATTCGCCCTAAAAATAAAAAGCGGCCAAAACCACGGTATGATGGATCGCCCCTTCGGCCACCAACCGGGGGATTTCATCCTGGGGAACCACCACTACGTCCAATAATTCATCTTCGTCCGGACGAGGCGGTCCGGCCGGAACCGTTCCCAAGGCCAGAAAGGTATGGCGCCAATTGTTCTGGATGGCCGGGTTGGGGCGGACGCGGCCCAGAAACACCAAGCCGTGGGGTTCGCACCCGGTTTCTTCGGCCAATTCCCTTCGGGCGGCTTCTTCCGGAGTCTGCCCCGGCTCCACCATTCCCCCCGGAATTTCCAGGGTCACTTCGTCGGTTCCATGGCGGTACTGGCGGACCAGGATCATCCGGCCGTCGGGGGTCAGGGGAACCACGTTCACCCAGTCGCCGGCTTCCAGCACATAGAAATCCCGGCATGTTCCGGAAACGGGGTTCCGCGCCGCGTGAGTCCGGAGGGTGAAGACGGGATTTTCGTTGAGGGTCCGGGTACCCACCCGGGTCCAGGGATGGATCATGACCTCTTGTCAAACCTCGAGGAAATGTTTAGTATTTGGGGTGAAAGGGAGCATGGGGGATGACCATCATCAAGGCGGCTGAATTCCAGTCTTTGGGAACCACCGAATGGGTGGCGGCGGCCCGAAGCGTGGATCGAAACCGATCGGCGGCTCCAACGAACGGCGTCCAAACCCGGACCAACGTCCCGCCTCCGGCCCTTCCCCAGACCCAGGTGGGACTCAGGGGAATGGAGGCCACCCAGGACTTCGACGCCCAGGCGGCTCGAGGCCGTTTGGTGAACGTATACGTCTGATTCCTCGACTTTAACGCCCAAACAAGGAATTCAGCCTGGAAGCGAGGCGGAAGGCGAAAGCCAACCGGAGGAATACTTTTGGTATTTCAAGGATTGGATTCCTCCCTCCGACGACGCATCCAAGGCCAAAGAACAAATCCACGCCCCAAAATTAGGAATTTGGCCTTGGGGCGAGGAGGGGGTTGGAACCCAACCGGAGGAATACTTTTGGTATTTCGAGGATTGGGTTCCATACTCCGACGACGCATCCAAGGCCAAAGAACAATTTTGGGATAAATTTTTAAAGGCCCTTCAACTCATCCCGCACCCAATACTTAAGGGTGAACTTCTTGCCCAGGTCTTCGATCAGGCTCTGTTCCTGAGCGTGATTCAATCCCAGAACCCGGTACGAAACCGTCCGGTGCCCCGTGGGCGCGGTATCATAGCTGGTTAAAATGCTGTTCATGCGGCCGCCCGCCGAACGGATCATGTCCGCCACTTCCTTGAGCGAACCGGGGCGGTCTTCCAGATCGAAGACCACCAGCACACCGCCGCGATACACGCCGGTAATGGCCGTCAAAACCCGGAACACATCGCCCTTGGTCAATATCCCCACCAGGTTCCCCTTGCCGTCCAGAACCGGCAGGCCCGAAACCTTTTTTTCCAGCATGATGACGGCGGCCCGAAGCACCGTGTCGTCCGGGCTGACGGTGATGGGGTTTTTCGTCATCACTTCCTTAATCAAGACCTTGGACAAAAGATAATACAATTCATGAACGTCCAGAGTGGTGGCCTTGGACGGCGAAGCGGCCTTGATATCCCGGTCCGAAACCATCCCCACCAACTTGCCTTTCTTGTTCAGAACCGGCAACTGGCCCACCTTTTTTTCCCTGAGGAACTGGTTGGCCTCCATGAGCGAGGTTTCTTCGTCGATCGACAGTACTTCTTCGGTCATCCACTCTTTTACCAGCATCTCGACCTTCCTCCTGATCCCTTCGGGCCGTCCACCGTTTGGACGTGGCGATGTGGGTTTTCTTCCCTGTGATGGTCAGTCCATGATTTCGCGGTACTGAGGCGTGCCCAACTCATTGAACGAGAACAGATGGAACACGTTGTGGCCGTTGTAATCAAGCACCCTGAGGTCGGCTTCCTGGGAAACATCCTTGACGATGGTCTGGAAGTGCTGACCGTATCGTTTGGCGCAGAGCCCGACATCCACTTCATAGGCGATGTATTTCTTGATCCCCTTTTGGGAAAGCTTCACCGCCAGGTCATCCCCCACCAGGGACGAATAAGTGGTCAGGATCAGGATGGGTCCACTTCCGGTGAAGATCACGCCCGCTTTCATCCATCCCCCCTCGCCAGGCCGGCCGTAAGCCGGGAAACAGCCGCCCGTTAACGGTTAAACGTATCATACCATGGGGCCGGATCGGGAACAATCAGCCGGCCGGTTCATATTATTTATTGCACCAGAATCCGTCCGTACCGCTTCTTGCCGGCCCGAAGCACCAGAGCGTTTTCCGTAAGATCGGCCAGGGTGAGCCCTTGCTCCTCGTCGTCGATCCGCCGGCCGCCCGCCCATGCTCCTCCTCCGCGCACCAATCGCCGTGCTTCGCCCTTGCTTTTGGTCAGCCCGGCCAGAACGAAACATTCAATGGCTTGTATTCCTTCGGCGAAACGGGCCTTGGGGACCGTGACGGCGGGCAGGTCCTCTTCGTTTTCCAGGGTCAGCCCGGCCACGGCCGAGTTGGTGGGGATATGGCCTTCGGGGTCCGATGCGCCGAAGGTCCGGATCGAAGCCAGGAAGGCCTTGGCCGCTTCTTCGTGACCATGCCGCAAGGCCGTGACTTCGTACGCCAGAATTTCCTTGGCCCGGTTGATCTGGACGCCTTCCAGACGGCCCAGGGCCCGGACTTCATCCATGGGCAAAAAGGTGAACAACCCCAGGCATTTCTCCACCATGGCGTCATCGGTGTTCCGCCAGAACTGGAAAAAGTCCCAGGGACCGGTTTTTTGGCCGTCCAGCCAGACCGCGCCCGAATGAGTTTTACCGAACTTGGCCCCGGTTTTGGGGTCCTGAAGCAAGGGGAAGGTCAGACCGTACGCCTGGCCGCCGGTCATCCGGCGGATCAGATCGATCCCGGCCACGATGTTGCCCCACTGGTCCTGGCCGCCCATCTGCAACTTGTTGCCCAACCGCTGGTACAACACCAGAAAATCATACGACTGGAGCAGCATATAGTTGAATTCGATGAACGTCAGGCCGGTTTCCAGCCTTGCCTTGTACGATTCGGCCGCCAGCATCTTGTTCACCGAAAAATGGCGGCCAATGTCCCGAAGGAATTCAATATAATTGAGGTCCAGGAGCCAGTCGCCGTTGTCGATCATCAAAGCCTTGTCTTCGCCGAACTCCATGTACCCGCTGAGCTGGGTTTTAAGCCCTTCCATGTTCCGGGCAATGTCTTCCCGTGAAAGCAGCTTGCGGGCTTCGGTCTTGCCGCTGGGGTCGCCCACCATGGTGGTGCCGCCCCCCACGATGCAGATGGGCCGATGCCCCAGCCGCTGGAGCCAGGCCAGGGACATGACCGGAATCAGGCTGCCCAC
>JAGVGV010000077.1 GCA_020056895.1 Deltaproteobacteria bacterium | reverse complement strand
TCTTCCCGGTCCTCCGGCGTCCTTGGTTCCTTCCGCTCCCGGCGTTTTCAGCCCCCGGCCGCCCACGCCGCCGGCCGGACCCCCAACCCAAGGGAGCCGGTCCGGTTTTCAAGGGGCGTCCACCCATCCATCGCTCAAAAGCTCGACCTCGAACCTCCAGGCCGCGGCCTCCCCGGCGGGGAGCGCGAACGCCGGTGAGGACGACGAGGCCCCTTCGGGCCTCCAGCCCAAGGCATCGGCCCGGCCGACGGGAAAAGCTTCAGCCCAGGACCGCGTGGCGGCGCTTTCCCAGGAAGCCCGGAAGATCGTGGATGAGAAAAAAATCGTGGGTCAGCGCCGGCTCAAAGACTGGCGGGCCCTTTTGAAGGAACTGGGGTCTTTTGACCAGGAAATGGACAAAACCCGCCACCAGTTGGGGGTGTATGGCGGCCTGGGGATCGGCCTGTTCGTGGTCATGTTGGTGGCCGCGATCATTATCATTTCCAACGATCTGGGCTCCCTGGCCCTGGCCGTCGCGGCCGGGCTGGGCCTGGCCGGACTGATCGGGGGGCTGCTTCTTTTTCTTAAAAAACGTTCCTTGGGCGCCTTGGATCTGGACAACGAATTCCGGCTGGTGCTTACGCCTTTTCTGGAAACCGTGGCCGACGACATTGCCCGAAGCGGCAAGGTGGCCCTGAACCTGGATTTGGCCGGCCGTACGGACCAGAAAAAGAAAAGCGAAAGAAACCTGCCGCCCGGACGTTTCAAGAAGCTGGTGGAAACCGTTTGGCGCGACCCCTGGTGCAGGGCTGAAATCCCGTTGGTGGATGGCAGCCGGCTGCAGTTGGACATCGAAAACACGTTCGTTTCATATTACCGCCAGTGGAAGAACCCCCGAGGTAAAACCAAGAGCAAGACCAAATGGAAGAAAATGGTGGTGGTCCAGGCCGGCCTGGCTCCTAATTCCCGCCGCCTGGCCTATGACCAGGCTCGGATCCAGGTGGAAGCGGCCCGGGAAAAGATGAAGTATTCGGATAAAAAAGACCGGCCCATGGCTCGGGTAACCCGCAAATATAAATTTAAGTCCGAAGGCGAAGCCCCCGAGGCCGGCCCTTTGCCCGAAGACCTCCTGGGCCTGTTTTTCAGCCTGGCCGGGTTGCTCAAGCCCGCTGAAAAGCCCAGATCATGAGCCTTCGGGGCGGGGCGTTCGAGTACGATCTGGCCGTCATCGGCGGCGGCGCGGCGGGACTTACCGCGGCCGCCGGAGCCTCCCAACTGGGCGTGAAAACCCTGCTGATGGATAAGGCCCCCCGGTTGGGCGGAGACTGCCTGTATTACGGCTGCGTGCCCAGCAAAACCCTGATCCAAACGGCTCGAGTCCGTCATCTGATGAGGCGTTCGGCCGAGTTCGGTCTGCCGCCCGCGGCCCCCGGACCCGTGGATTTTTCCCTTGTCGCGGCCCGGATCCGGTCGGTTATCGAGGCCATTGGCCGGCACGATTCCGAGGAGCGGTTCTGCGGTTTGGGCGTTCGGGTCCTCCATGGAGCTCCGGAATTCATTGATGACCATACGGTCCGGCTGAACGGCCAGAGCATTTCCGCTCGGGCCTTTGTGATCGCCACCGGGTCGTCGCCGGCCATTCCTCCCATTCCGGGGCTCGATCAGGTCCCGTTCCTCACCAACGAAACCCTTTTTTCCCTGGCCCGCCTGCCCGAATCCATGATCGTGATTGGCGCCGGACCCATTGCCGTGGAAATGGCTCAAGCCTTCGGCCGGCTGGGTTCGCGGGTTACGGTGGTCCAGCGGTCCGGCCGGATTTTAAGCAAGGAAGACGACGATCTGGCCGAAGGAGTTCAAAAAGCCCTGGAAGCCGAAGGAGTAGTGTTTCACCTGAATGCCAAAATCCTGGGCGTTCAGGCGGTTGGGAACCGGAAGCGGGTGATGATTCAGACGGGTGAGGGGACCCATCGCGATCTTGAGGCCGAAGAGCTGCTGGTGGCTCTGGGGCGAAGGCCCAACATGGATGGATTGGGCCTGGAAAAAATCGGTGTGGAGACGGACCAGGGCGTCCGGGTGGACCCCCGGTTGCGGACCACTCGGAAACACATCTGGGCCGCCGGCGACGTGACCGGCCAGTACCCGTTCACCCACGCCGCCGGGTACGAAGGCGGGATCGTGGTCGCCAACGCCGTTTTTCATTTACCCCGCCGGGCGGACTATACCTGGCTGCCCCGTGTCACCTACACCGATCCGGAACTGGCCGTGATTGGCCGGAACGAAAGGGAACTGAAAAGCGCCGGGTTGGCCTATACCGTTTGGGAAGAAGCCTTCGCCGACAACGACCGGGCCCGGACCGAAGGGTCTACCCTGGGGAAAATCAAGCTGTACCTGGACGCCAAGGAACGGCCCTTGGGCGTGGGGATTCTGGGACCCCACGGCGGGGAGTTGGTGAACGAATGGGTGGCGGCCCTGTCGGGTGGATTGAAGCTGACCGCCCTGGCCTCGGCCATTCATCCGTACCCCACCTTGGGGGAAATCAACAAGCGGGTGGCCGGCCGGGTGATCGGCCGGAAAATTTTTTCGGAGAAAGTGAAAAAGGGCCTGGCGTTTTTTTTCAACTTCAAAGGCCGAGCCTGCGAACTTCCTTGATTTTCCTTGTATCTTTTCGCCCGGTTTTTTCTCTTTAACATGGTTGACAAGTTGGCGGGTTGAAAGACCGGTAAAAGCGGCTTGGACCGCCGGTGGACAAATCCGCCGGAAGTCTTATTTTGGGTGAGTATAACGGCCTTGGAGCCATTGGAGGCGGCCATGGAACGATTGAACCTGCCGGTGGTGGGGATGACCTGCGCGAACTGTTCGGCCCGAGTGGAAAAGGCTTTGCGCCAGGAGGCGGACCGGGGCATTCTGGAGGCCAACGTGAATCTGGCCACCGAAACGGCCGCGGTTACGTATGATCCCCTGAGGATCGATATGGAAGCCATCGCCCGGATCGTCGAGGACGCCGGGTACGAAGTGGTCCGGCCGTCCCAAAGCCAAGCCCTGGACCTGCCGGTGGTGGGGATGACCTGCGCCCGGTGCGCGGCGGCCGTGGAACGGACCTTGATGGACAACGTCCCCGGCGTTTCCCAGGCCGTGGTGAATCTGGCCGCCGAAACCGTCCGCGTTCAGTACGATCCCTCCCGAACCACGGTTCTAGCCATGGCCGAAGCGGTTAAAGAGGCCGGTTACGAACTGGTGATCGTTTCCGCCGATGCCGAGGACGGCGAGGACGCCGAACAACAGGCCCGGGCCAGGGAACTCGCGCGTCAGAAACGTTTTTTCTGGGTGGGTGTAGCCTTTACGCTGCCCCTTTTTCTTATCAGCATGGTTCGGGATTTTTCCCTGATCGGGTACTGGGCGCACCTGCCTTGGGTCAATTGGCTGTTTTTCTTTCTGGCCACGCCGGTTCAGTTCTATACCGGATGGGGCTTTTACGTGGGCGGGTATAAAAGCCTCCGGTCCAGGTCGGCCAACATGGACGTCCTGGTGGCCCTGGGATCGTCCACGGCTTATCTGTATTCCCTGGCGGTCCTGTTGATTCCCGGCGTGGGGAATCATGTGTATTTCGAAACGTCGGCGCTCATCATCACCCTCATTAAGCTGGGCAAACTGCTGGAAGCCCGGGCCAAAGGCCACACGTCGGAAGCCATTCGGAAATTGATGGACCTGGCGCCTCGAACGGCCTGGGTGGAAGACCCGGGCGGGGATTTGAAGGAAATTCCGGCCGGCGCGGTCCGGCCTGGCCAAGTGGTGGTGGTCCGGCCGGGGGAACGGATTCCGGTGGACGGCCGGGTAGTGCATGGCCATTCGGCCGTGGACGAAAGCATGCTGACGGGCGAATCCATTCCGGTGGATAAGGACGAAGGGGACCGGGTGTTCGGGGCCACGGTGAATCAGGAAGGCCGGTTGAAGATCGAGGCCACCGGCGTGGGGTCCCAGACCGCTTTGGCCCAGATCATCCGTCTGGTGAAGGAAGCCCAGGGGTCCAAGGCGCCCATCCAACGGCTGGCGGATCAGGTTTCGGCGGTGTTCGTGCCGGTAATCATCGGCTTGGCGTTGCTCACCTTTGGCCTGTGGTGGGGGATTGGCGGGGATTTCGTTCCGGCCATGATCCGGATGGTGGCCGTGCTGGTGATCGCCTGCCCTTGCGCCCTGGGCCTGGCCACGCCCACGGCGATCATGGTGGGCACGGGCAAGGGGGCCACGCTGGGGATCTTGTTCAAAAACGCCGAAGCACTGGAAACGGCGCATAAAATCGATACCATCCTGTTCGACAAAACCGGCACCATCACCCAAGGCCGGCCGGTCCTCACGGATTGGGTTCCGCTGGCCGGCGGGGATGAATCCGCCTTGGTCCTGGCCGCGTCGGCCGAAAGCGGCAGTGAACATCCTCTGGCTTCGGCGGTGGTGGCCGGGGCAAGGGAACGGGGCCTGGTTCCGGTTCAGCCCGAAACCTTTGAGGCCGCCCGAGGCCGGGGGGTGACGGCCCGGATTGGGGGACGCCGAGTGCGGGTGGGCAAGCCCGGCTGGTTCGCCGAAACCGCGCCCCTGGCCGCCGATATTCTGGACCAGGTGGATACTCTGGCCCGCCAGGGAAAAACGGTGATGGTTGTGGAGGTGGATGACCGCCCGGCCGGACTATTGGCCGTGGCCGACACCGAAAAGGAAAACGCGGCCATGGCCGTGGCCGGTTTGATCCGGATGGGGATTACGCCGGTGATGCTGACCGGCGACAACCAAGCCGCCGCCCAGGCCATTGCCGCCCGCGTGGGGATCAGCCAGGTGGCGGCCGAAATGCTGCCCGAAGGCAAGGAAGAGGAAGTAAGGAAAACCATGGACCGGGGCCGGATAGTGGCCATGGTGGGCGATGGGTTGAATGACGCCCCGGCTCTGGCCCGGGCTCATGTGGGTATTGCCGTGGGCACGGGTACGGACGTGGCCATGGAAGCGGGCGACGTGACCCTGGTGGGCGGCGATCTGGAAGGCGTGGCCCGGGCCATCCGGTTGTCGCGGGCCACCATGAATACCATTCGTCAGAATCTTTTTTGGGCCTTCGCGTACAACGTGGCCTTGATTCCCCTGGCCGCCGGAGTGTTCGCTTCGCTGACCTGGATGCCCGAAAGCCTACGACACCTCCACCCGGTCATGGCCGCCGCCGCCATGGCCTTGTCCAGCGTTACCGTGGTCTCCAACAGCCTTCGATTGGGACGGAAAAAACTGGCCTGACCCGCTTCCGGCGACGTCCCCGGGGGCTTGGTTGTCCCTTTCGGAACGGGGTGTTATAGTATCGCCTTAGACGCCGGGACGGCGGAGCGGAAACCTTTCCATATTGGAAGGAGAACGGCACGACATGCGGATTCTCTTTTTCGAACACGATACCTTCGCGGGACCAACCAATCTGGATATCTGGGCCGAAAAACAAGGCCATGTTTTGACTCGGTTCGAAATCATGTCCGATACCCCCCATCCGTCCCCCGACGATTGGGACGCCTTGGTGGTTTCCGGAGCTTTCCAACATGCCTGGGACGACGGCCGGCTGCCTTGGCTGGCCCGGGAAAAGACCTATCTGAGGGACGCTTTGGACAGGAACAAGGTGGTTCTGGGGTTTTGTTTTGGAGCGCAGCTTTTGGCCGAGGCCCTGGGCGGGGAGGTATACGGCGCGGATTTCCCGGAGATCGGATGGCACGAAGTAAGCCTGACCGAAGACGGACGGATTTCGCCTCTTTTTCAGGGCCTCCCTTCCACCTTCACCACGTTTCACTGGCATGGCGACCATTACCGGCTCCCCGAAGGCACGGTCTCGCTGGCCGCCAGCCTCATCACCCCCAACCAGGCGTTTCTGGGGCCGGGGGGCCGATCCCTGGGAATCCAGTTCCACCCCGAATATACCCCCACTCTGGTTCAGACCTACGCCGCCCAGCACGGTCACGAATGGACGCCCGGACCCTACGTTCAAAGCCGGTCCGAAGTGCTCGAACGGCTGGACTGCCTTCGGGACACCTATTGGCTGCTGTCCGCCTTGATGAATAATTTCCAGGCCCTGACCGGCCTCCGTTGATCCCGGAGGCCCTGGCCGTGCCGTTCCCCTCGGTTCCGCCCGGGTTCCGGCCCCTGATGCTGGACGACCGGGCCGAAATCACCCGGCGGCTCGGGTTGAATCCGCCGGAAACATCCGAGCTTACCTTTACCAATCTGTTCATGTGGCGGGGCCATTACCGGCCTTTGATCGGGCCCGTGGGCGAGGCCCTGGGCGTAGTGCTCCGGCTGGAAGGCGAGGCGCCCTTCGGTCTTGGGCCCGTGGGGCCGGCGGATCCGGTTTCGTTTACGAAAACCATGCTCGGGCTGCTTGAAACCATCACCCCCACGCCCATGATCGCCCGGGTGGGCCGGAACTGGGTGGAGGCGCCTGGATTCCGGGACCGCTTCCGGGTTGTCCCGGATCCGGATCAAAACGATTATGTGTACCAGACCCAGGATCTGATTCACCTGGCCGGCCGGAAATACCACCAGAAAAAGAATCATCTGAACCAGTTCCTGAACCAGTATCGTTTCGAAGCCCTGGAACTGGACGACCTTCTTGCCGCCGAAGCCCTGGAGCTTGAAGAAGCCTGGTGCGAATTGAGGCAGTGTTCCCTCGACCCGGGGCTGTCCGGGGAAGACCGGGCGGTTCACGAAGCCTTAAGGCATTTCGGCCGGTTGGACTACCGGGGCTTGGTCCTTCGGATTGACGGCCGGATTCAGGCCTTCAGCCTGGGGGAACCCCTGAACCCGGAAACGGTGGTGATCCACGTGGAAAAGGCCAATCCGGACATCCGGGGCTTGTACGCGGCGATCAACCAGTTGTTTTGTCAGAGAATGTGGGGCGCCTATCGGTTTATCAACCGGGAACAGGACCTGGGCCGGGAAGGGCTGCGGAAGGCCAAGCAGTCGTACCATCCTCATCGGTTGGTGGAAAAGTTTCGAGTATTCCCGCTGTGAGATCGCGGCCGGTGGGGGCGGAAACCCGCCGGAAGGGAGGACGGATTCCATGGAAACCAAAAGGCTTTTGGGTCGGACTGGGTTGACGGTGGGTCGTCTGGGCCTGACCACCACGTACGGGGCGCCGGCCCAGGCCGTGGAAGAGGCCTTTGACCGGGGATGCAATTATTATTGGTGGGGTTCTCAGGGCGGCGGGGGGATGGCCCAAGCCCTTCGGAATTTGGTTGGCCGGGGGCGGCGGGAGAACCTGGTGGTGGTGCTCCAAAGCTATGCCCGGTTTCCCTGGTGGCTGGAACGGACCGTTTTGGGGTATTTAAAAACCGGCGGGCTGGACTACGCGGATGGGCTGGTTCTGGCTTGGCATCGAAACCCGCCCTCGGGCCGGCTTCTGGACAAGGCCCTGGACCTGAAGTACAGGGGGGTGGTCCGGTTTTTGGGTGTTTCGAGCCACGACCGGAAGCTGTTTCCGGCTATGAACTCGGCCGGATTGTTCGACTTTTTCCATATCCGGTACAACGCGGCGCACCGGGGCGCGGAAACCGAAACGTTCCCTCATTTGGGGGCAAGCGGCCGGCCCGGCGTGGTCACCTATACCGCCACCCGTTGGGGTCAACTGCTGGACCCCCGGCGGATGCCGCCCGGCGAAGCGCCGCTGACCGCCTCCGATTGCTACCGGTTCGTGCTGTCCCACCCCTCGGTGGACGTATGCATGGCCGGGCCGTCCAACCTGGAGCAAACCCGGGCCGCCCTCGGTGTTTTGGACGCGCCGCCCCTGACCCGAGTGGAAAAGCAACGGATGACCCGGATTGGAGATTACGTCCGGTCCCGGTCCCGTTTTTTCAATTGGAGCTGAAGGAATCAAAACAGGCGGTGTTCAGCCCAGAAAAAACGAAAGGGAGATGTTTGGGGTATACCCCAATCATCTCCCTTCGCGATCATACGATAGACCCGATCCCGGGCAGCCGGCCGGTTAAGCCGTCTTTAGGGGCCGAGGTTTATTGATTCAGGATCTAGTACCGGTCGTAATTGCGGTGACCGCCGCCAAACCCGCCTTCCGAACCCCGATTGTTGGTCCGCGGCTTGGCTTCATTCACCTTCAGGGGGCGCTGGTCGACCTCACGGCCATTCAATTCGGCCATGGCCCGTTCGCCATCGGCCCGATTGGCCATTTCCACGAAGCTGAAGCCCTTGGACCGGCCGGAGTCACGGTCCATAATGATTTTCGCGCTAATCACCTCGCCGTAGGTCGCGAACAGATCCCTCAGGCCGCTTTCAGTGGTTTGGTAGGACAGATTGCCCACGTACAGATTGATCGACATTCAAAAATTCTCCTCTCAATTTTGGCGGATGAAACCTTCGGCGATATGCGTGACGGAAACGATTCAAGAGGGTTTCGGCGAACACGAAAGGCGCGCGAACATTTAAACATCCCTCGGACAATGCATCTGCAATGGCCCGATCTTTTCTACAGTAATCACCTTCCCAAGAAAAAGCAAGCTTTATTTCGTCCCGGGCTAAGAATTTATCGTTCCCGGGGGCGCCGGACCGGTGTCGTGGCTTTTTTTCGAAGCGTTGCCGGCCGTCGACGGACGCTCCGCCGGGCCAGGTTGAAAACTGAAAAAGGTAACATATTCAAATGATTGGTTACGTTTTCGCGAAGCATGACCCGCCCGATTTTACCGATCGAACCACGGTCTTGACCGCTGGCCCGGCAATAACCGCCGCCAAAAAAAAAGAATTCGATCCGATCGGAAAATAAGGGGCCGTCTTGGGAATTGGCGTCGTTCAAACCGGGAGCGTTTTTTCGCGGGTGGCCGGAAGGGGGGTCAACGGCTTGTCGGGACAGGAGATTTTCGGGATTTGAGGTGGGAGGGCATTGGGCGGCGCCGGAATACGGGCCATGTATCCATTTCGTGCATGTGTTGAGAAGCGTTCCTGCGTGGAGTCCTTCCGGATGGATCGGGCGCCAACGAAAAGGGAGATGAAAGGGCTTGGCCCAATCATCTCCCTTCGCGATCACGCAACCAACCTTCACCCCGAGCGGGACCCCGTGGAATCCCGTAGATCACCGGTCGTTACCGGACGCCGAGATCATCGTTATCCCGTAACAATCACCGCCCTTACCAGCCGATGGGGCTGTTTTTTAGGGTGAAGAAAAATTGGTTCAGGAATTAATACCGGTCGTAGTTCCGCCGACCGCCGCCGCCGCCAAACCCATCCGAGCTCCGATTGTTGGTCCTCGGCCGAGCTTCATTCACCTTCAGCGGCCGCTGGTCCACTTCACGGCCGTTCAGTTCCGCCATGGCCCGTTCGCCTTCGCTCCGATTGGCCATTTCCACGAAGCCGAAACCCTTGGACCTGCCGGATTCGCGGTCCATAATGATTTTGGCGCTGGTCACCTCGCCGTACGCCGCGAACAGATCCCTCAGGCCGCTTTCAGTGGTGTGGTAGGACAGATTGCCCACGTACAAATTCATCGACGACATTCAAAAAGTCTCCTCTCTTTTTGGCGGATGAAACCTTCGGCGAGATGCGTGACGGAAACGATTTTGGATGGGTTTCGGCGAACACGGGCACGCTCGAATGTTTTGTCATCCCTCGGACAGTGCTCCTGTGGAGGTCCGATGGTCAAGCATGGTAATTGAACGTCTTCGGAAATGCAAGCTTTTTTGCATCCGACCCTGGTAAAAAAACCCGTGGCTCCGGTCTCCGGAGAGCGCCCCCCCGCTGGGAATCCCGGATTCTCACCGTTCTCCACAACGGGTTGGGCTCAGGGCCAATTTTCCTCATATCCCTTGGGGAATGACCC
>JAGVGV010000059.1 GCA_020056895.1 Deltaproteobacteria bacterium | reverse complement strand
TGGTCCACATCGATCATGTGGACGCCGCGGGCTTTTTTCAATTTTTTAAATAGGCCTTTGATCTTGGTTTCTTCGCGGAAGGCTTCCAAAGTAGGAATGGACATGGCGGTTCCCTCTGTTAACATGAGAATAGTTGGCCGCCGACTACGGCCGCGGAGCCACGAATATTACCCCATCCCCATTCCCCGGACCGGATAGTAATTCATAATGGACAGTTCGTCAATTAGCTGTTTGGGCGAGTTGGTATTACAGGTGCTAGGCGAACCGGCCCGCGCGGAGGACCAGCCGGATGGGGGTAAAAGGCCCGTGGTTGGAGCCAAACCAGAACCATTGGCCTTTCGCCAGGGTTGGGGCCGGCCCTCGGTTCAATCCAAATCCAGCGCCGCCTGGCCTTGGTCGCGGCGCAAGGCTCCCCGAAAAAACTTTATGGCCGCGGTTGGGGTTATGGTCCCGGGCTTCTTCGTCCCGAACCCATTGTTCGGCCCCCACCTGGCGGCGGTACGGAACGCACCGGGTGATGACTTTTGGTTATCATTGAACTTTATTGTTATAACCATAGAAAATGAGTTTGACGCCTTGGTCAAACATCCCGCCAACCGTCCACGCCGATCAGTTTCACGAACTGGCAGCCGCCCATCCGGCGGATCGGCCCTTCTCTTCCTTTGCGTGTATAAACCAGCAGTTCCTGGATATCCCGGCCGCCCACGGGCATCACCAGCCGGCCGCCTTCAGCCAACTGGTCCTTGAGCGCATCCGGCAGACGGGGGCCGCCGGCGGTGACGATGATCGCGTTGTACGGCGCATGTTCGGGCCAGCCCAAAGTGCCGTCGCCGGCTTTGTATTCAATGTTGCCGTATCCCAGGCGGTTCAGGGTTTCCCGGGCGATATCCACCAGTTTGGCCACCCGTTCCACGGTATATACCCGGGCCGCGCCTTCGGCCAGCAGGGCGGTCTGGTACCCGCTGCCCGTGCCGATTTCCAGAACGTTTTCGGTCCCTGTAAGGCCCATCGCCTCGGTCATGACCGCCACCATGTACGGCTGGGAAATGGTCTGGCCAAAGCCGATGGACAGGGGATGATCGCCGTATGCGTCCCAAGACGTGGCGCCGGGGATGAATTCGTGCCGAGGCGCCCGGCCCATGGCGTCGATGACCCAAGGCGATCGGATGCCTCGGGGAACGATCTGTTCCTCGACCATGCGGCGTCGGGCGGCGGCGTACCGATCCGGAGGGATCATCCGGTCAATCCCTTTCATTTGCGTTCGGCGGGTCTCCCTCGCCCTGGTGTTCCAAGGCCAGGCGCATGATCGGCCGAGTGGGCGACCGGCGGGCGATTTCCGAAAAACCGGCTTTTTGAAACGTGGAGGCCAAGCCGTGAAAGACGAAGGGATCGGCCATCTTTCCACCGGCGGGTTCCACCGGGTACCCTTCGATCCACCGGCCCCCTTGAAGGCGAACCCAATCCACGGCCGCCGCCAGTAACCGGAAGTTGTGGCCCCGGCCCCGTTCCTTCCGGGCGGTAAAGAAACAGGAAACGGACCAGACCGGCCGGTCATCCACGGGTTTCAGAATCCGGCTCCGGGCCATACGGGGATACGCGGATCGAGGTTCCACGGCGCACCAGGCCGCCGGCCGGTCGTCCCGGTACAGGATCAGGCCCGGAGTTTCCCCCGCCATCACCCGGGTTTCCATGGCCCGGCGGTTGCCCTCGCCCTTTTGTTCCTTGAACCGGGCGTTGGCGAGTTTCCACCACATGCACCAACAGCCGCCGCAAGCGCCGTTGGCGCCGAACAGTTTTTCGAAATCCGGCCACAGCTCGGGCGAAAGGGGACGAACGTCCGGGTGAAGAACGGTAAAGGAAGAACCATCCATAGGAAACGGCTCCTGATGAAAACGCGTTGGATATATTGATAATACCAGATATGCCGGAAAAGGGAAGCATGGGAGGGGCGAAAGGAGCCGTTCCGGACTCCCCGCGGCCCTCCCGGGGAAGGATCAAATGGTGGGTTTATGCCGGACGATCTCGCCTTCCAACAGGTAGATCACACTTTCGGCGATGTTGGTGGCGTTGTCGGCGATCCGTTCAAGCTGCCGGCTGATGGACAGGTAGCTCAGCAGCATTTCCACCTGTTCCGGGTGGTTGCGGACCGCCTCGGCCACCTGGCGGTACATCACCCGGTTCATTTCGTCCACGTCGTCGTCCGATGCCCGGACTTTCCGGGCCAGGCCGGCATCCAGGCGCATCAGGGCGTCCAGACTGGTGCCCAACATCCACAGCGCTTTCTGGCTCATTTCCTGGAAATCGAAGGGCACGCCGATGGGCGGTTGGGAACAGAGGAACACGGCCCGTTCGGCGATATTCACGCCCAAATCGCCCACCCGTTCGATCTCGTTGTTGATCTTTAAAACGGCGATGATGAACCGAAGGTCCACGGCCACGGGTTGATGAAGGGCCAGAATCTTCAGGCACTCCTCTTCGATGTCCACTTCGGCGTAGTCGATCTCGGTATCGTTTTCAATCACTTCACGGGCCATTTTAGGTTCGCGCCGTTCAAGGGCGCGAATGGCCTTCTGGACCGTGCCTTCGACCACGGCGGTCAGGCTAAGCATTTTTTTCTTCAGTTTGATGATTTCCGTTTCCAGGTGTTTGGGCATTGAACCACGTCCTTGCTGCCGGGCGCTGAAGGCGGAATATCCAATTTTCGCCT